>DAIRDI010000070.1:0-12509 GCA_036796235.1 Candidatus Competibacteraceae bacterium
TCGAAGGGAAACCGGTCGCGCGGGTCCAGATCCAGGTCCAGGATGGCGATTTCGCCTACGCTTTCGAGTGAGCGAAGGCGCATCGATCTGATGGCTGGATTATTGCCTTTGGCAACGCTATCTTGACGGCCTTTGGGCGCGGATCAGTGACGGATCGGCTGCCATAATCCCGCAATTCCCTGGGTTCACCGTTTTAGGAGACAGTGTTGATGGTCGAGTTCGATGAGGTGCGACAGTTGATCGGCGAGATCCTGCAACTGGGCGACCGGGTCAGGGGGCTGGGTCCGGATTCTCCGTTGTTGGGGAGCATTCCGGAATTCGACTCGATGGTGGTGGTGACGCTCATCAACGCTCTGGAGCAGCGGTTCGACATCCAGGTCGCGGACGACGAGATCAGCGGCGAAACATTTGAAACGGTGGGCAAGGTCTACGAGTTCGTGCGGGAAAAAGTTCTGGCCGGAGTTTGAGCGCCGGCAAACGCGGCGGGGTTTTGTTCAGGGACCGGTGTTGGAGGCCGCGCCAAAACGCTCCTCGGCCAAGAACTCGGGAATCCGTCGCTCCACCCAATACTCGGCCCGCCACGGCCAGCGCCCGGCGACGAAACCGACATGACCGCCGTGCGGACTGAGTTCCAGCCGCACGCTGGGTGAAAGTTCGTCGGCCGTCGGCGCCGTTTCCGGCCGCATGAATGGATCGTCCAAGGCGTGCAGGATCAGCGTGGGGATGCGGATGCGCCGCAGGTACGGACGACAACTGGCGCGGGCGTAGTAGTCGTGGACGTCGGTGTAGCCGTGCAGCGGCGCGGTGATGCGGTCGTCGAACGCGTAAAAATCCCGCAAGTCGCGCAAATCCTTCAGCGGAACCGGAGCATCCGAGCGCTGAAGGAATTTATTTCGGTAGCTGCGTTTCAGGGCGCGCAGCAGGTGGTGTTGGTAAAGGCGCGACCAACCCGTGCGCAGCCGGCGCGCGGTATGGTCGAGCAGGAAAGGGACCGAGACCGCCACGGCGGCGTGCAATCGGGCGTCGGCGCCGGTCTCCCCCAACCACTTGAGCAGGGCGTTGCCACCCAGCGAATAGCCGATGGCGGTCAGGGGTGCGGTCGGCTCCTGTTCCCGCAGCCAGTCCACCAGGTAGGCAATATCGGCCGTATCGGCCGCGCAATAACCGCGCGCCAGCCGGTTGGGCTGGCCGCCGCAGCCGCGAAAGTGCATGACCACGCCGCGCCGCCCCTGGCGAACCAACGCCGCCAGCAGGCCGAGGGCGTAATGGGACTCGCTGGAGCCTTCCAGGCCATGCAGAACCAGCGCGAGCGGTCCCCGTTCGCCGATGGTCCAGTCCAAATCCAGAAAATCGCCGTCGGGCAACTCCAGACGTTCGCGACGCAGCGGCGGACGCGGCCGGCGCCGGCACAGCGCCGGCCACAAGGTCTGGGCATGAGGGCTGGAGAGCCACCAGGCCGGGTGAAAAGTGCTGAGGTGGATCATGTGGAGCGTTGGGCCGAGGCGCAAACCAGCAGGTCGCGCCTCGTTCTGGGATCGAGCCGATATCCGGTCGCGGTTTATTCCGGCTGCGCCAGTTCCTCGGCGCCCGCTACCCGGGCCGGCGCGGCGGTGGTCTTCTTCGCCGGGGCAACAGCCGCTTGCTCCTCCGCCTCTACTTCCGCCTCTACTTCCGCCTCTTCAGACGCCGCTTCCTCGGCCAGCTCCGCCGTCAATGGTTCTTCTTCCTCCTCGGCGGCGATCAGCACCGGTTCCGGCAGCGGGTCCGGCTTGAGTACGAGACCCGCCAGCGGCGGCACGGTCAGGGTGATCGAGTAGGGGTGATTCATCCAGGGGTGCGCCTCGGCGATCAGATCGATCCCGCCGTTGCCGACCCCACTGCCGGCGTAGAAGTGGGAATCGGAGTTGAAGATTTCCGTATAGCGTCCTGCCCGAGGTACTCCGATCCGATAGCCGTGACGGGGCACTGGCGTGAAGCTGACCAGCACCACCAGGAAGTCGTCATCTTTCTTGCGCAAATAGCTCAAGATGGATTGCTCGGCGTCGTGGCAATCGATCCATGAGAAACCCTGCCACTCGAATTCGTAATAGTACAATTCCGGGTGGCTGTGATAGAGCCGGTTCAGATCGGCGACCAACTGTTGCATGCCTTTATGGTAATCATACTGGGTCACGTACCAGTCGAGGACGGTGGCGCTATTCCATTCCGTGCCCTGCCCGAACTCGGTGCCCATGAACAGCAATTTCTTGCCGGGATGAGTGAACATGTACAGATAGAGCAGCCGCAGGTTGGCGAAGCGCTGCCACTCATCGCCCGGCATCTTGTTCAGCATCGATCCCTTGCCGTGGACCACCTCGTCGTGCGAGAACGGCAGCATGAAATTCTCGGTAAAGCAGTACAGCATGCTGAAGGTCAGCTTGTCGTGGTGGTACCGGCGGTGGATGGGATTTTCCGCGATGTAGCTCAGGGTGTCGTTCATCCAGCCCATGTTCCACTTCATGCTGAAGCCCAACCCGCCGAGATAGGTCGGGCGAGTGACCTGCGGCCAGGAGGTGGATTCCTCGGCGATCACCATCGCGCCGGGATGCTCGCTATGCACGACGGTGTTCAGTTCGCGCAGGAAGTCGATGGCTTCCAGATTCTCGCGCCCGCCATACTTGTTGGGAATCCACTCCCCTTCCTTGCGGGAATAGTCCAGATACAGCATGGACGCGACGGCGTCCACCCGCAGGCCGTCGAGATGGAATTCCTCGATCCAGTACAGGGCGCTGGACAACAGGAAATTTTTAACTTCGTAGCGGCCGAAGTTGAAAATCAGCGTGCCCCAGTCGAGATGCTCGCCCTTGCGGGGGTCGGTGTGTTCGTACAGCGCCTCGCCGTCGAACCGGGCCAGGCCGGATGCGTCCTTGGGAAAATGCGCCGGCACCCAGTCGAGGATCACCCCGATATCGTGCTGGTGGCAGTAGTCGACGAAATAGCGGAAATCTTCCGGAGTGCCGAAGCGGCTGGTGGGGGCGTAATAGCCGCTGGTCTGATAGCCCCAGGACGCATCGAAGGGGTGCTCGGTGATCGGCAGCAACTCAATGTGGCTGAAGCCCAGTTCCTTGACGTACTCGACCAGTTGGTGCGCCATATCCCGGTAGTTCAGGAATTCGCCTTCCCAACCCCGCCGCCACGAGCCGAGATGGACTTCGTACACGGACATCGGCTGGTGCAACCAGTCGGAACCGCGGCGCTTCTCCAGCCACTCCGCGTCTCGCCAGGCGTAGGTATCGGGTTTGGTGACGATGGTGGCGGTGCTGGGACGCAGTTCGAAATGCTGGCCGTAGGGATCGGACTTGAGCAGGATCGCCCCGCTGTGGCGGTTGCGGATTTCAAATTTGTAGAGATCGCCGGGAGACAGGTTGGGAATGAAGAGTTCCCACACGCCGCTGCCGCCGCGCACCCGCATGGGATGAACCCGGCCATCCCAACGGTTGAAGCCGCCGACCACGCTGACCCGTTCGGCGCTGGGCGCCCACACCGCGAACAGGACGCCGGCGACGCCATCGGCTTGGTGCGGATGCGCGCCCAGGAAGCGATAGGCGTGCCAGTGTTTGCCTTCGCCAAACAGGTACAGGTCGAAATCGGCCAGTTGCGGCGGGAAGCAGTAGGGATCGTGGGCGATGTATTCGTGGTGGCCGGCATCGCGCCAGATCAGCCGATAGCGCTCGGGAACCTGCTCGGGTTTGCCCTGCCACTCGAATAGATCGGTATGGGGAATCCGTTGCAGCGGGAGGTTGCCCTCGGCGATGTGGACCTCCTCGGCGTAGGGGAGGTGCGCGCGCACCACGACCTTCTTATCCTGGGAATGGCGGCCCAGCACGGCGAAGGGGTCGTGATGGCGGGCGTCGATAATGCGTTGCAGTTCGGGTTGAAGTTTCGGGCTCGTCACGTTTTTCATCCTGTTATCTGTTGACGGTGTGGAGGCCATGCCCGACGCCGGTCGACGTTGCGGACCGCGAATGATGGTTAGCGAAGCGGTTTCAGGGTCGCGACGTTGCTGGGATCGGGAGGTGGCGAATCATTTAAGCCGTGCGTCGGGCGCCGTGCGTTTATTATCCTAAGTATAACGCCGAATCGCTTAAAATATGGTTTATCGTGGGGCTATGCGGCAATTCTCATTTTGACCAATTTCCATCAGTTTCTTGGGGCAGCGAAACAGGAATCCCCAACGGTTTGTGGTTGAAGGTGCGAAATTGAGAATTATTGGGAGCTATGCGGCGAGCAGTCCGGGGAATGTTCCAACCAGAGCGGCCGACGGTTCGCGCGGGAAGATTCCCGGCATCCTGGCATCCCCGTTCGGCTGGAGTCTGATAAGATTAACAGCACACTGTCCCCATTTCGTGTGAAACCCACTAGAACTTGATGACAAAGGGTGATCCATGAACCTTCGCACACTGCTTGTATTCGCGTTGATTTTGGGCCTGGGCGCGCTGATGGGTTGTTCCCCGGAAAGTCCAGAAAAACCGGTGAGCTTCCAGAACGACGTGTTTCCCATTCTAAAGGCCAGTTGTTTGGAGTGCCACGTCGCTCCCAACAGCGATGGCTACGAGGCCAGCGGTCTGGCCTTAAGCACTTATGAGGAGCTGATGAAGGGCACTCACCACGGTCCGGTCGTCATCGCGGGCCAGAGTCTCAACAGTAGCTTGAATCGACTGATCGAAGGCCGTCCCGGCGTCGATCCCTCCATCCAGATGCCGCATGGCAAGGTCAAGCTGTCCGAAGAGCAGCTGCTGATCGTCCGCAATTGGGTCGATCAGGGCGCCGAGAACAACTAGGCGTCGCCGCTTCTCGTTACACCTTCGCGCCGGCTCCTCCCCTGCGCGCCAAGGGAGGAAAAACCCGGCGCGGCTTTTGGTTGGCTGGCTTGCAGCCAGTCCGCCGCAAATCCCTCGTGGCGTTTCCCGCCGACCCCACGTAGGGGGCGGGAGTTATCCTGGGACGCCCGCCGAGGATGAATCATGGTGACTTCCAGACAGACCGCGCTGGCCGGCGTGGATTTTGACACGTGGTTGAACTCCGTGCGAGTCGGATGGCCGCCCGCGCAGATTGAATTCGTGCGGCGGGCCTACGCGCTGAGCGGCGAGCCGGAGCTGGCGATCGCCGATCTGCTGGTCGATCTTCGCATGGACCCCGAAGTCGTGACCGCCGCGTTGCTGCACGATGCCGTCGCGGCTGGCGCGATCGACGCGACGGCGGTCGAACAGCGGTTCGGTCCGACGGTCGCGCGTCTGCTGCGGGGCATCGCCAAGCTCGACGCCATCGGCGAGCTGCACCAGAGCAGCCGGCATGTTGGCCACCAGTTGGAAAGCCTGCGCAAGATGTTGCTGGCCATGGCGCAGGACGTGCGCGTGGTGCTCATCAAACTGGCAATGCGTCTGCACGCGCTGCGCCAGCTCGGGCGCTTGTCCGCCGAGGAGCAACGGCGCATCGCCCGGGAGACCCTGGATATTTTCACCCCGCTGGCCAACCGACTCGGCATCGGGCGCATCAAGTGGGAAATGGAAGACCTGGCGCTCCGCTATCTGGAGCCGGTCACCTACAAGCAGATCGCCGCCGCCCTCGACGAGCGTCGGGCCGACCGGGAACACTATATCGCCCAGGTTGTGGAAGATCTACGCGGTTACTTGCGGCGGGCCAACCTCCGCGCCGAGGTCAGCGGTCGGGTCAAGCACATTTACAGCATTTGGCGGAAGATGCAGCGCAAGAAGCTGTCCTTCGAGCAGATTTTCGACGTGCGGGCGGTGCGGGTGATGGTGGATACCGTCAATGACTGCTACGCCGCTCTCGGCGTGGTCCATACCCACTGGAGCCACATTCACCCGGAATTCGACGATTACATCGCGCACCCCAAACCCAACGGCTATCAGTCCTTGCACACGGCGGTGGTGGGTCCGCGAGGCCGGGCGGTGGAAGTGCAGATCCGGACCCACGCCATGCACCAGAATGCCGAACTGGGCGTCGCCGCGCACTGGCGCTATAAGGAGGGCGGCGAGGGTCCGGGCGAGACGGCCGAACAGCACATCGCCTGGTTGCGGCAGATGCTGGAGTATCGGGAGGAGGACACCGATGAAGGCGATCTTCTGGAGCGTTTCAAGGCCGAGGCGTTTCAGGATCGGGTGTACGCCATCACGCCCAAAGGCGCCATCATCGAACTGCCGCAAGGCGCTACTCCGCTGGATTTCGCCTATCACATTCACACCGAAGTCGGGCACCGTTGCCGGGGAGCCAAGGTCAACGGCCGCATCGTTCCACTGACCTACGAACTCAAAAATAGCGAACAGGTGGAGGTGCTGACCACCCGGAACGGCAGCCCCAGCCGGGACTGGCTCAGCCCTCATCTGGGTTATGTCAAGACCAATCGGGCGCGGGCCAAGATCCGGCAGTGGTTCATCCAGCAGGATCAGGAAAAGAGCATCGCCGCCGGTCGCGTTGCCCTGGAACGGGAATTCCAGCGGCTGGGCGTCCGTCATCTTAAAATGGAAAAGGTGGCGGAGAAACTCAACTTCGCCAAGCCGGACGATCTGTTCGCCACCATCGGGCACGGCGCGCTGACCATCGCGCAGGTGGTGGCCAAAATTCAGGAGCTACTGCCGGCGGCGGCGACGACCGAACCCAGTTCGCCCGTCGCCCGCAAGCCCAAAGCGGTCGAGCCGGGCAAGGGCGAGGTGCGGATTCGCGGGGTGGGCCGGTTGCTGACTCAACTGGCGCATTGCTGCCAGCCGGCGCCTTTCGAGCCGATCGCCGGCTACATCACCCAGGGCCGCGGCGTGACCATTCACCGCCAGGATTGCGCCAATCTGCTGGCGCTGGCCAACCAGCAGCGCGAGCGGATCATCGAAGTGAGTTGGGGGGATACGCCGGCGACTTATGCGGTGGATGTCATGATCGTGGCCCATGATCGCTCCGGGCTGCTGCGAGACATTACGTCGATCCTGGCCAACGAACAGGTCAACGTGCTGGGAGCGAACACCCTCACCGACCGGGAAACCTCGATCGCCCGCATGGGGCTGACTCTGGAAATTACCGATGTGGTGCAACTGAGCCGGATCCTCGACAAGATCGGTCAGTTGCCCAATGTCGTGGAGGCGTATCGGAAAAACTGACGTTGGCCCTTCACTCCTCCAAGCTCGCCAGCAGGCGCCGGGTTTCACGCAGCAGGGGGTTACGCCGCACCAAGAGCGTCAGTCGGCCGCCCCCGCTCTGGCGCCACAGAATGGCCGCGCGGATTCCAGCCAGCAGCAGCGCCCGGATTCGGTTGGCGTTGTCCGGATGGTTCAGGTGAGTGGGGTCGCCGCTGACCATGATGCGCGGCGATAAGGTGCTGACCGTGCGGAGATAGAGATCGGCGAAGCGAGCGATGGCATTGCCGTGGTCGACCGGAAAGTGCGGCAGATTATGGATGATCTCTTCGATACCGGCGCGGAGCGTGTCCAGCAGATCGGCGCGTCGGGACAGCTTGCGTTCCAGGCTCAACAGCGTTACCGCGTAACGGGTCAACTCCATATCCCGCGGGTGATTGAGCTGTTGTTCGAGCAGGCGCAGGCCGGAACGCAGCCGGTCGACGCCGCCGTAAACGGCGGCGCTGCTGGCGGCGTCGATCTGGATCAGGCTGGCCAGGCAGGTTTCGACCGCTTCCGAAGGGGCTTGGCCGCGCCGGGCGATGCCGCGGACCAGTTCGATGGCTTGCATCATGCCGGCGAGGGCGATCGCGCGATCTTGGTCGGTTTGGGGCATGGGATCGTGGTCTTATGTGGCGGGAGGGTCAGTCGCTGGCGGCGTCGATCACGCCGCCGCCCAGACAGACGTCGTCGCGATAAAAAACAACGGACTGGCCCGGCGTGATCGCTCGCTGCGGCTTGGCGAAACACACCTCGACGCCGCGTTCGTCCGACTTTTCCAGAATACAGGGCTGATCCGGTTGCCGATAGCGGATTTTGGCTTGACATGCCAGGGGCGCGCTGGGGGGGGCGCCCGCGATCCAGTGCGGCTCCACGGCGCGCAGCCGGCGGTGGAACAGAGCGGGGTGGTTGTGGCCCTGAACCACGATCAGCGTGTTGCTCGCCAGGATCTTGGCGGCGACATACCAGGGTTCGCCGCTGCCCTCTCGTCGACCGCCGATGCCCAGTCCCTGGCGTTGGCCGATGGTGTGGAACATTAGCCCCGCGTGTTCGCCGATCCGTTCGCCTTCCGGTGTTTGGATCGGGCCAGGTTGGGCCGGCAGATAGTGGTTCAGAAATTCCCGGAACCGGCGCTCGCCGATGAAGCAGATGCCGGTGCTATCCTTCTTGGCGTGAGTGACCAGCCCGGCTGCGGCGGCCAGCTCCCGCACTTGGGTTTTGCGCAGCGCGCCCACGGGAAACAGCGCGCTGGCCAGTTGGGCCTGCGTGAGTCCGTGCAGGAAGTAGCTTTGATCCTTGTCGGGGTCCTGGCCTTTAAGCAGTTCGTGCCGGCTCTCCCGTTCCGCGCGCCGGACATAGTGGCCGGTGGCGATGAAATCAGCCCCCAGTCGCCGGGCGTGGTCGAGAAACGCCTTGAACTTGATTTCGGTGTTGCACAGGATGTCCGGGTTGGGCGTCCGACCGCGGCGGTACTCGTCCAGGAAGTAGCGGAATACGCGATCCCGGTACTCGGCGGTGAAATTGACCGCGTGCAGGGGGATGCCCAGCGTCGCGCAGACCGCCCGCGCGTCATCCAGATCCTCGGCGGCGGCGCAATAACCGGCCTCCGGGGAATCCTCCCAGTTTTTCATGAACACGCCCTGCACGTCGTAGCCCTGCTCGACCAGCAGCAGGGCGGCGACCGAGGAATCGACGCCGCCGGACAGACCTACGACGATTCGGGTGGCGGGCATCGGAGCAAGATCTGCGCGGATTGACGACGGTTCGGGGGAGAATGGCGGCAATCATAGCAGACCCTTGGGGCGGGGGCGGCGCTTGTTCGGTCCATGACGCGCCCTTGGGTCGAACGAGGGTTCGGCCCAAGAGTGGGCGAACTTCGCCTGGGCGACGCCGAAAGCGGGGTCGGCCAGACGGGTGGGGACAAGGCGGGGCGGGAAGGAGTTAGGATTTGAGCGACAGGCTTTCCTGGGACAGCTTGTCGAATTCGGTCTTGAACCGGGCCATCATACCGCCCAGCGCCTTGCTGTCGTCCATGAATTTCTGATTCAGGTTGGCGATGGTTTCGGCCTGGCTGCTGATGAATGCTTGGAGGCTGGGTGGATCGCTGATCTCGGCGGCGGCTTTCATCCGGGTCATCGCCATGTCGACATACGACTGGAGCGTGCTCATCTGAAAATTGACCAACATTTCCAGATTGGCCGCGGAGAGTTTGTTGGCCTTGATCATCGGAGCCAGGAAGCTTTGGTACTGTGAGGACATTTTGGTGAAATTGGCCAGCATGTCGTCGTTCATGGTGAATTTCTCCAAGGGCTGTCATAAGGTTGGTTTATGTGCGAGTGCAGTATAGCCTAGTTATTGCTGCAATATGATGATGGAACCGTTCTGAAGGGGCCGCTTTAACGTCTTGGGGGTCAGCTTGGAGATCGGGAGACGTTAGCGGATAATGCCGCACTTTATGGAAAAGGATGGTCCTCATGTGGTTTAAAAATCTGACGGCTTTCCGGCTGGTCGAGCCGTTTCCCTTCACGGCCGAGACGCTGGCGGCGCGTCTGGAACCGCGCGCTTTTCAACCCTGCCCCAGCTATCAGCCCAGCGCGGCGGGTTGGGCGCCGCCGCTGGGGCGCAAGGCGGTGGACTTGATCCACGCCGTGGCGGGACGCCTCCTGCTTCGGTTGCGAACCGAGGAACGGATGCTGCCGGCCACGGTGATCCAACAGGTGCTGGCCGAGCGCGTCGCCGTCATCGAGGATCAACAGAGCCGACCGGTGCGGCGCCGGGAGCAGCGGGAACTGCGCGAACGGTTGGTGGAGGAATTGTTACCGCGCGCCCTGACCCGATGCCGGGATGGTTATGCTTATCTGGAGCCGGCGGCGGATTGGCTGGTGGTGGACAGCGCCAGTCCCCGAGGCGTGGAGGAAATCACCGGGTTTTTGCGCAAGACCCTGGATACGCTGGCTATCGCCCCGCCCGAGGTCAGGCGACCGGTGGCGGCGGTCATGACCGCCTGGCTGGCTGAGGGGCGGGCGCCGGCGGAATTCGCCTTGGGGGATGTCTGCGAGTTGCGCGAGGCGAGCGAAACCGGCGGGGTGGTGCGTTGCCGGGGACAGGATTTGACCGGCGATGAGATTCGCGGCCATCTGGAAGCGGGGAAGCAGGTGACCCAACTGGGTTTGATCTGGAACGAGCGGGTTGCTTTCGTGCTGGATGAGGCGTTGGTGATTCGTCGGCTTCGCTTCCTCGATGTGGTCAGGGAAACGCTGCGAGAGAGCAGAACCGACTCGCCGGAGGCGATATTCGACGCCGAGTTCGCCTTGATGACGGGTGAGCTGACGCTCCTGCTGCCGCGGTTGTTGGAATTGTTCGGCGGCGAAGCCGGGCGGCGCGCATGATCCGCCCACCGCGAGCGCGTGCTCGACGGCGGTTGATGAAAAATCTGGCTCAGGCCCGGCGGTTTGGAAAATACAGCCCATGAGTATGTGGCAACTGACTAACGCACTGGTTTTGCTGGTGGTCTTGGCGGTCATCGCGATCGCGGGGTGGTTGTTCGTCGGCCATGCTCGAAAGCGGAAGCAGCGGATCGAGGAACGAGTGTTGGCGATGCGGCGGGTGGCGACTGAGAAAGCGGCGACGGAGAAGGCGGCGGCCGAGAGAGCGGCGGCCGAGAAAGCGGCCATTGCCCGGGCGGCGGCGGATCGCTCGATGGAGAAACGGGCGGCCATGGAGAGGGCGGCCCAGGAAAAGGCCGCTTTGGAAAAGGCTGCTCTGGAGCAGGCCATCGCCCAGTGGGCTGCGGCCGAACGAGCCGAGGCTGATCGCAGCCATTTGCGGCGATCCGTGGACGAGCGGCGGGTCGTTGAGGAGGTCGAGGAGCGGATGCGGGCCGTGGAGGCGGCCATTGCCGAATGGCTTGAAGCGGAGCGGGAAGGCGGGCGGCTGGCCGTCGCGGCCGCCACCGGACAATCCGCGCGGAAGACCTATACCCGGACCGAGGCGATTCACCAGCAAGTGCGGTTGACCGCCGAGAAGGTCGAGAAGGAAGCCCAGGAGCTGGAATTTATCAAGAATCGCATTCAGGCCGGGGTGGATTTCCTGCCCATTGAGGTCGGCCTCACGATCGCCCAATGGAAAGAAGGCAGGATTTATCGGCATCGCACCTTCGACGACCTTAAGCTCAAGTTTCGCTTCCAGGCCTATTCGATCGAAGATGGCTACGAACTGTTGTACCGGTACCAGGAGTGGATGGCCCAGCAACGGCAGAAGCTTTGGGTGTTCATCCGCCTGCTGGGCGGCAAGGCGGATCAGACCGAGAGCATTCAGGCCGCCATCGAGCAGGTGGAGCGCGGCGAGCGCGAGAAGCACTTGGAAATGGACGTGGATGTGATTTTTACCTTGAACGATATCCGCGCCATGCTGGAGAAGTTGATCGGCATGGAGTCCATGCTCAAGGAGCTTGACGCGGTTTGCCACAAGCGCGCCGAACAGGTCATCTCGCCTTCCTGGGAAGCCAAGGGTTCGCTGTAGGCGGCGTCATCGGCCGCGACGAAGCTATAATCAATGCGGCAAGACCAGACATTCGTGTTCAACAGAGGAGGTTTTATGAAAAAGACGCTGTCCCTGCTGTTATTCGCCGTACTGGTCTCTCTGGGCGCGACCGCCTGGGGAGCTCAGAAAACCCTCAAGCTAGGAGTCATCGCCGAACTGACCGGCGATATGCCGGCCGTGGGCGCCTCCTGCCGGAACGCCGCCGAGATGGCGGTCAAGGAAATCAATGACGCCGGTGGCCTGCAAGTCGGCGAAGAAAAGATGAAAGTGGTTCTGGTGGTGGAAGATAACGCTGGCAAGGCCGACCAGGCTGCTTCGGCCGCCCAGAAGCTGATCACTCAGGATGAGGTGTTGGCGATCATTGGCCCCAACGCCAGCCGTTACGCCATCCCGGCTTCGGAGATCGCGGAAAGTTCCGAAACGGTGTTGATCACCCCTTGGTCGACCAATCCCAAGACCACCCGGGACGCCAACACCGACGAGCCCAAGAAGTACGTATTTCGGGCCTGCTTCATCGATCCCTTCCAGGGGCGGGTGCTGGCCAAGTTCGCGCTGGAGAATTTAAAGGCCCAAAAAGCCGCGGTGCTCTACGACGTGGCCTCCGACTACAACAAGGGCATCGCCGAAGTCTTCAAGGAGAACTACGAAGCGCTGGGTGGCAAGATCGTCGCTTTTGAGACCTACACCACCAACGATAAGGATTTCTCGGCGCAACTGACCAAGATCAAGGCCGCCGCGCCCGACGTGATCTTCCTGCCCAACTACTACAGCGAAGTGCCCCTGCAAGTCCAGCAGGCCCAGCGG
>DAIRDI010000071.1:0-12413 GCA_036796235.1 Candidatus Competibacteraceae bacterium
GCCAACGTCGGCGGCGAGGCGTTGCGGGCCTTGGCCGCGACGCTGGAACAGGCCGTCGCGCGCGGCGACGCCCGCGCCGTCCAGAACCGCATGGACGACTTGCGGGCGGAGTTCGCCCGGCTGCGGCAGGTCATGGAGCAGGCGTAAACGGCGACAGCGCATCAATCGCAGGGCGATGTCGTTCGGGTTTCGATCGAGCGTGGCGCGAGCCAATCCACGGTACGGTTGCGATAAACTACACTCCATCGCTCGTCGCTTTACAGACCCGCCCAGGATGGGCGTCTCATCGCCATTTGCGTTTATTCTAAAAATAATCCAATATTATTCAATTTATTATGAACAATACCCTCCGTTCGGTCGGCGCAACTCCCAGGATCTTTCTTCCATGAGCACAACTGGATGAAACGGCTATCCCTCTGCTTGCTAGGCGCGGCGGCCTTGTTCGTTGGGACGGCCAGCGCGGAAATGGCGATCGGTCAGGCCCAGGCCGCCGCGCCGGACTTGACCCAGCTCAGCATCGAAGAGCTGATGAACGTGCCGGTGGTGTCGGCGACCAAGCAGACGCAGCGCTTGTCCGACACCGCCTCGGCGGTTTTTGTCATCACCCAGGACGACATCCGCCGCAGCGGGGTCACCAGCATACCCGAAGCGCTGCGGCTGGCTCCCGGCGTCCAGGTGGCGCGGATCAGCGCCAATAAGTGGGCGATTTCGATTCGGGGCTTTAATGGGCGCTACGCTAACAAATTGCTGGTGCTGGTGGATGGCCGCTCAATCTACACGCCAACCTTCGCCGGCGTGTACTGGGAAATCCAGGATTTGCTGCTCGAAGACATCGAGCGGATCGAAGTCATTCGAGGACCGGGGGCGAGCCTGTGGGGGGCGAACGCGGTCAACGGCGTGATCAACATCCTGACCAAGGCGGCGGTGGACACCGGCAACCTGGTCAGCGTGACCGCCGGCAGCCCGGAGCACACCATCGTCGGCGTGCGCCACAGTGGATCGCTAGGCGATGGTGCCCACTACCGGGTATACGGCAAATATCTCGATCAGGGCGGACTGTCGGACCTCCAGGGGCGGGATGCAGAAGACGACTGGCATTTGGGCAGCGGCGGCTTCCGGCTCGACTGGGCGCCTTCGGGCCGGGACAGCGTCACCCTGCAAGGTGGCCTTTACGACGGATCGATGCAACAGAATTTGCTGGTTCCAGCCTTTACCCCGCCGTACCAACAACTGGCTCGCGACACGGTTCAGGATTCCGGCGGCAATCTGCAAGGGCGTTGGGAACACACCTTTTCCGCCACCTCAAACCTGGATCTGAAGTTCTATTACCAGCGGGAACGACATGCCGATGCCTTGCTGGGGCTGGTCCTGGATACTTTCGATCTGGATTTTCAACACACCTTTGCGCTTAGCGAACGCCACGCGGTGATCTGGGGGCTGGGTTACCGCAATTACCAGGATCGATACCAGACCGCGGAACTGGGCGTGATCACGCCCTCGACACTGGATTACGATCTATTCAGCGCTTTTTTTCAGGACCAGATCGCCCTGATTCCCAAAACCCTGGATCTAACGCTCGGCGCCAGGCTGGAGCACAACGATTTCACCGGCTGGGAATTTCAGCCGAACGCACGCCTGTTGTGGATGCCCCATCCGCAACACCGCCTGTGGGCAGCGGTGTCCCGCGCCGTGCGCACCCCCTCGCGGGCGGATGACGGCATCGCGCTGGGCGTGCTGGCCATACCGCCCGGAACTCCAGAAAACCCGTTGCCGTTGCCTGGCCTGCTGGTCTTTCAGGGTCATCCCGACTTCGGATCGGAAACACTCATCGCTTATGAAGTCGGTTACCGGACCTGGCCGAGCGAACGGCTCTCGTTGGATCTCACCGCGTTCTATAACGATTATGATGATCTGCGCGCCATCGCTATTCGCAACGATCTCGCCACGTTGGCGGACGGTTATGTGCGGGTTCCCGGCCTATTCGTCAATGCCAGCGAAGGCCAAGCCTATGGTTTTGAAGTCGCGATCAACTGGCAAGCTGAGGATTGGTGGCGACTGCAATTGGCTTATTCGTATCTACGGGCCGATCTGAAAAACAAGCCAGGGTATTTCAACACGATTTCGGTCGTCCGCGATGGCTCGCAGCCCCGTCATCAAGTCTCATTGCGGTCCAGTTTTGATATCCGCCGGGATTTGGAATTCGATGTGTGGCTGTATTACGTGGATGAACTTGCGGAACTGGCCGTTGCCTCGCCAACATTCAGCGCCTCAGTAGATGCCTACTTCAGCGCGAACGCCCGGCTCGGTTGGCGCCCGCGCAAGGATTTGGAGCTGTCGCTGGTGGGAACCAACCTGCTGGGGCCGTCGCATGTGGAGTACGTGCAAGAGACCTATCCGTTCCCGGAGCAGGTGGAGCGCGCCGTTTACGGGCAGATCAAATGGTCATTTTGACGACGCCCCAGATTCCGCAATGCCGAAAAAGCTGCCGAGAACCGAGAACGATAAGGAGCTTGACGAGATGAGTTCGCGGGGATCGGTAAGAATAACGGCAATGCTGGCTGTTCTGAGCCTGACGGCGGATCCAACCCGATCCGCCGCTCCAGCGGATTTGACGCGCTTCAGCATTGAGGACTTGATGCAAGTCAAAGTCGTGTCGGCGGCGAAAGTGGAGCAACCTTTACAGGACACGGCGGCGGCGATCTTCGTCATCACCGCCGATGACATTCGCCGGTCGGGGGCGACCAGCGTGATGGACGCGCTGCGGCTCGCGCCGGGCGTGGAGGTGGCGCGGATCGATTCCAGCCGCTGGGCGATCTCCATTCGCGGCTTCAACGGCCGCTTCGCCAACAAACTGCTAGTCCTGATCGACGGCCGCACGATCTATAACACGCAGTTTTCCGGGGTGTATTGGGAAGTGCAGGATCTGTTCTTGCCCGATATCGAGCGGATCGAAGTGATTCGCGGTCCCGGCGGCAGCCTGTGGGGCGCCAACGCGGTCAACGGCGTCATCAACATCATCACCAAAAACACTCAGGACACCCAGGGCGGTCTGGCGACGTTGACCGTCGGCGACGAGGAGCGGGTCATCGCCGGGGTTCGCTATGGCGGCAAGCTGGGGGATAACGCGCAATATCGGGTTTATGGCCAGTTCACCGAACGCGATGGCCTGGTGATGCCCGACGGGCGCGATGCCGGCGATGACTGGCGCATCGGCCGGGGCGGATTTCGGCTGGACTGGACGCCATCGCCCCAGGATACGGTCGCCGTGTGGGGCGACCTGTACGAAGCGAGCTTCGATCAGAACTTCACGTTGCCCGCCCTCGTTCCGCCATACTCCGAGCAACGCCTGGCTCCCATCGACGCCTCGGGCGGCAACTTGCAGATGCGCTGGGAGCAGCAACGTTCGGCGACCTCGCGGATGACCCTGCAAGCGTACTACCAGTACGAGGACCGTGACGATCCGCTGTACATTGTCGACGCCGAGGCCTTCGATCTGGAGTTCCAGCACAATTTCACGTTGACCGACCGCCAGGAGATCGTCTGGGGTTTAGGGTATCGTCGTAATCAGGATGATTTCACCGATACCGACTTCAGCGCGGTCAGACCCCAGCAAGAGACGACCCAATTGTTTAGCGCCTTTGTTCAGGATCAAGTGGACCTGATTCCGGAGCGATTGCGCTTGACCGCCGGGTTCAAGGTCGAGCACAACGATTTCACCGGCTGGGAATGGCAGCCCAGCGTCCGGATGCTCTGGACGCCGCATCCCGACCATCGGCTGTGGGCGGCGGTATCGCGGGCCGTCCAAACGCCCGCGCGCGGGTTTGTGGACTCGCGGACGAATCTGGGCGGCTTTCCGCCTTCGCCCATCACGGGCAACCTGCCTGTACTGATTTCGCTTTTCGGCGGCGACAATCTCCAATCCGAGGAACTCATCGCCTATGAAATCGGCTACCGGGCGGAGGTGGCGAAACGGTTCTCTGTGGACGCCACGGCTTTCTACAACGATTACGACCGAATCATCGGTTCGTCTCCTGGAACGCCTTTTCCAGAGACGCGAGAGTTTCCCCCGCATCTGGTTTTACCCCTGGACTTGGCGAATGTCGGAGCGGGCTACAACACCGGTTTTGAATTAGCTGCGGACTGGCGCCCGACCCAGGATTGGCGGTTGCGAATGGCCTACTCGTACTTGTACTCGGATTTCGAGAACCAGGCTGGCGAGCCGATTTATAACCAGGGCAATCAATCTCAAGTTTCGCTGTTTTCTTCCTGGAACCCGCGCGATGACCTCGATCTGGATGTTTGGTGGCGTTACGTAAACGCATACTCCACTCCGACGCTTTCCGCGAGCGGGCGAGCCGAGATTGATGCCTTTTCCACGGTAAATCTGCGCCTGGGCTGGCGACCGCGCAAGGATTTGGAGTTGTCGCTGGTCGGGGCTAATTTGTTCGGCGGTAATCACCTGGAGTTCGTGCAGGAAGCGCTGGCGTTCCCGGTGGAAATCGAACGCAGCATCTACGGACAAGTGAAATGGGCATTTTAATTTTAATTACATCGGGTTGTTGGCTTGCGAAATTTAGCGCAAAGCCCACCGAGAACGATGGGGGTTTGACGACATGATCTTGCCCGAATCAACCCGGATAGCGCCGCTGTTGATCGCGATGACTGCTCTGGGCTTGGCGGCGGGTCCAACCCGATCCGCCACTCCAGGGGATTTGACCCAGCTCAATATCGAAGACCTGATGCAGGTCAAGGTCGTGTCCGCGGCAAAGGTGGAACAACCTTTGCTGGATACGGCGGCGGCGATTTTCGTCATCACCGCCGATGACATTCGCCGGTCGGGGGCGACCAGCGTGATGGACGCGCTGCGGCTCGCGCCGGGCGTGGAGGTGGCGCGGATCGATTCCAGCCGCTGGGCGATCTCCATTCGCGGCTTCAACGGCCGCTTCGCCAACAAACTGCTAGTCCTGATCGACGGCCGCACGATCTATAACACGCAGTTTTCCGGGGTGTATTGGGAAGTGCAGGATCTGTTCTTGCCCGATATCGAGCGGATCGAAGTGATTCGCGGTCCCGGCGGCAGCCTGTGGGGCGCCAACGCGGTCAACGGCGTCATCAACATCATCACCAAAAACACTCAGGACACCCAGGGCGGTCTGGCGACGTTGACCGTCGGCGACGAGGAGCGGGTCATCGCCGGGGTTCGCTATGGCGGCAAGCTGGGGGATAACGCGCAATACCGCGTTTACGGGCAATTCACCGAACGGGATGGCCTGATAACTCCCGAAGGCCGCGATGCCGGCGATGATTGGCGCATTGGCAAAGGCGGCTTCCGTCTGGATTGGACAGCATCGGCCCAGGATACGGTGACCGTGCAAGGCGATTTGTATGATGCGAATTTCGATCAGAACTACACGTTACCCGCCCTCGTTCCGCCATACTCCGAGCAACGCCTGGCGCCCATCGATACCTCGGGCGGCAGCTTACAGGTGCGCTGGGAACATCAATACTCCGCGACCTCGCGGATGAGCCTGCAAGCGTATTATCAATCTGAGGACCGTAATGATCCTCTGTACCTTGTTGACGCGGAGTCCTTTGATCTGGATTTCCAGCACAATTTCACCTTAACCGAGCGCCAAGAGATCGTCTGGGGATTGGGCTATCGGCGCAATCGGGACGAGTTCACCGATACCGAATTCACCGAGGTCAGACCCCAGCAAGAGACGAACCAATTATTTAGCGCCTTCGTTCAGGACCAGGTCGATCTAATTCCGGAGCGCTTGCGCATGACCGCCGGGCTCAAGGTCGAGCACAACGATTTCACCGGCTGGGAATGGCAGCCCAGCCTCCGGATGCTCTGGACACCGCATCAAGACCATCGGCTGTGGGCGGCGGTATCGCGCGCCATCCAAACGCCCTCGCGCGGGTTTTTGGACGCACGGGCAAATCTGGCCGTCTTTCCGCCTTCGCTCCTCACGGGCAACCTGCCGATGCTGGTTGCGGTGTTCGGTACCGGCAGCCTCCAGTCCGAGGAACTCATCGCCTATGAAATCGGCTACCGGGCGCAAGTGGCGGAACAGTTCTCCGTGGACACCACGATTTTCTACAACGACTACGACCAAGTGATCGGTGCGGTTCCAGGAACGCCTTTTCCAGAGGTTCGACTATTGCCACCGCGGCTGGTCTTACCCCTGGAGTTGCGGAATACCGGATCGGGCTATAACACCGGATTTGAAGTGGCAGCGGACTGGCGTCCAGCGCAAGACTGGCGGTTGCGGCTGGCCTACTCGCACTTGTACTCGGATATAGAAAACCAGAGTGGCGAGCAGATTTATGACTTTGGTCACCAGAATCAGATTTCACTGTTCTCCTCATGGAACCTGCGCGATGATCTCGAACTGGATATCTGGTGGCGTTACGTCGACAAAGCTTCCACACCAACGATTTCCACCGGTCGCCTTGAGCTTGATTCGTATTCCACCGTGGATCTGCGCCTGGGCTGGCGACCGCGCAAGGATTTGGAATTGTCGCTGGTCGGGGCTAATTTGTTTGGCGGTAATCACCTGGAGTTCGTGCAGGAAGCGCTGGCGTTCCCGGTGGAAATCGAACGCAGCATCTACGGACAAGTGAAATGGAGTTTCTAATAAACCCACTCGCGGAATCGGCCTCTCCCTTGGCAGAAGGGGCCGGATGCAGGGCATCGGCCGCTGGCCGGGGTGGGCCGCTGGCGTTTTTAGGGCGCCGGTTGGCGGTCGCGGTCGCGCTGTTGCTGAGCGGCCTGTTGCTACTGGGCGGCAACGCCCGCGCCAGCGAATTCGATGAATACGCGGTCAAGGCCGCCTTTCTCTATAACTTCGCCAAATTCGTGGAATGGCCGCCGGAGAAATTCGCCAGCGCCGACGCGCCGCTGGTGATCTGCATCGCCGGCGACAATCCCTTCGGCCCCGCGCTGGGGGCGATCGCCGGCAAGATGGTGGAGAATCATCCAGTGGAGGTGCGCCATATCCCCACGGCGACGGGCCTCGACCCCTGTCATATCGTGTTCCTGGGTCGCGCCGAACAAGGGCGATATAAGCCGATGCTGGCCCGCCTCGCACGCCTGCCGATCCTGACTGTCAGCGACATCAGCGACTTCACCCAGGCCGGCGGCATGATCGGCCTGATCGAAGCCGACCAACGCATCCGGTTCAGCATCAGCTTAACCGCCGCCCGCCGAGCCCATCTTAATTTGAGCTCTCAATTACTCAAGCTGGCCACCACCGTGGAATAGCCCGACGGAGCAGGCTGATGATCGTCTTCAGAAAACTGTCGATAAAAAATAAGTTGATGGTGGTCATGGTGCTGACCAGCGCGCTGGTGTTGCTGGCGGTCAGCGTGGCGCTGGTCGCGAACGAAACCTACTCCCAGCGCAAAGCCGCCCAGGTGCAGTTGATGACGCTGGCTAATGTCATCAGCGCCAACGCTGCTTCCGCCTTGCTGTTCAACGATCTTAAGGCCGCCGAACAGAATTTGGTGGTGCTGCGCGCCAAGCCCGATGTGATTTACGCGGTCATCGACGATCCTCAGGAACGATTATTGACCGAATACCGGTCCTCCGACTTGACCGACCCGCAACGGGACCGGATACGTCGGTGGGATGAAGAACTGGACGAGCAATACGCGCAACAGGGCCTTGAAACCGGGCAGGCCGCCATCAGCAACGCCGGCTTGTTCGGCGCCTATTCTCAAATCCTGGCGGTCAAGACGCCGATCCAGCAAGGCGACCAACTGCTCGGATTTATCGAAATCTACTCCGATTTGCGCGATTTAAGCGAGAGCCTGCAACGCTACTACTGGATTCTCGCCGGGCTGCTGGCGGCTTCGCTGGCGCTGGCGGCGCTGCTGGCCGCGCGGTTACAGGGCGTGATTTCGGGGCCGATCCTGCAATTGCGCCAAGCCATGAACGAGATCGCCGACACCCGCGATTACGCCGTGCGCGCGCCGCGCGTCAGCGACGATGAACTCGGCGCGCTGGTGGATGGATTCAACGACATGCTGGCGCAAATCCAGCACCGCGACGCCGAGTTGGCCGCCTACAACGCCCGTCTGGAAACCGAGGTCGCCGCCCGCACCCGCGATTTATCGGCCGCCAACAAGGAGCTGCAGGCGCTGGTTCGCGAGCTGAGCGCGGCCAAGGACCGCGCCGAGGCGGCCAACCGGGCAAAATCGCAATTTCTGGCCAACATGAGCCACGAAATCCGCACGCCGATGAACGGCATTCTGGGGATGGCCGATCTCCTGTTGGGAACCGAATTGCCCGCCAAGCAACGGCGCTTCGCCGAGGTCATCCAACAATCCGGAGTCAGCCTGCTCAGGATCATCAACGACGTCTTGGATTTTTCCAAGATCGAGGCGGGCAAGCTGGAACTGGAAATGGTGGATTTTGAGTTGCGGGCTCTGGTTGAAGAAGTGGCGACTCTGTTTGCCGAGAGCGCCCAGCGTAAGGAGGTCGAATTGCTCTGCGCCTTGCCGAGCGAACCCATCGTCGCGCGGGGCGACCCCGTGCGCTTGCGCCAGGTTTTAAGCAATTTACTGGGCAATGCCGTCAAGTTCACCCAACAGGGCGAGATCGTCGCGAGGGTCTCGGTATTGGAGGCGACGCCCACGACCCATACCTTGCGCTTCGAGGTGAGCGATACCGGCATCGGCATTCCATCCGCGGACCAGGAACGGATTTTCAACGCGTTCGATCAGGTCGATGGCTCGACGACCCGCAAATACGGCGGCACCGGGTTGGGCTTAACCATCACCCGACAACTGGTGGAGATGATGGGTGGCGCGCTGATCGTGCGCAGCGCCGAGGGACAGGGTTCCACCTTCGAATTTACGCTGCGCCTGGAACGTGCGAATGATTCGCGCGCGCCGCGCGGACCCGCGTCGCCCGACACCGGCGGACCGTCGGCCCCGCGGTGGGACGCCCGCATTCTGCTGGTCGAAGATAACCTGGTGAACCAGGAAGTCGCCAAGGCCGTGCTCGCGCAACTCGGCTGTGCGGTGGAGGTCGCCAATAACGGCCAGGAGGCGCTCGACTGTCTGGACCGGCAGGCTTACGACCTGGTGTTCATGGACTGTCAGATGCCGGTCATGGATGGGTTCGAGGCCACGAGACGCATTCGCGAACGCGAGCGGCGGCGGGAGGACGCCAGCCAGCCGGTGAAGCGCCAGCCCATCGTGGCTCTGACCGCTCATGCGATCAGCGGCGACCGGGATCGGTGCCTGGCGGTCGGGATGGACGATTACTTGACCAAACCGTTCGCGCCCGCCGATCTGCTGGCGATCCTGCGGCGCTGGCTGCCGCCGCCGCGGTCGGCTCCCACCGTGGAGGCTCCTGATCCGACGAGCGTCCTACCCGTTTCGCCGACTGGAAAAGAACCCATCGACCCGAGGGTTCTGGAGGAAATCCGCGCTCTGGAGCGCAAGGGCGCCCAGCAGTTGCTCGCGCGCTTGATCGGACTTTATTTGCGTGATGCGCCGCGACTGGTTGGCGAACTGGGGCAGGCCATGGCCGGCAACGACCATGAAAACCTGCGCGCCATCGCGCATACCCTGAAATCCAGCAGCGCCAACCTCGGCGCCGTGGATTTCGCGGGGATCTGCCGCGAGATCGAAACGGCGGCCCGCGCCGGCCAACCCGAACGGGTCGCTCGGCAAATCGGAAATTTACCCCAGGAATTCGCTCGGGTGGAAACCGCGCTACACGCGATCTTGCAAGAAGGAACGACGCATGAGTGACGGAGCCGCGACCATCCTGGTGGTCGATGATGACCCACTGATGCGCCTGCTCGCGAGGAACACTCTCGAAAAGAACGGGTTCGCGGTAGTGGAGGCGGGCAGCGGGGAGGAGGCCCTCCAGCGCTTTGCCACGAGCGGCGGCGATTTGGTGTTGCTGGATGTGCTGATGCCGGGAATGGACGGTTTCGCCACCTGCGAGCGCTTGCGCTTGGCGCCGCTGGGTTCGCACCTGCCGATCGTGATGATGACCGGACTCGACGATGAAGCGTCCATCCAGCACGCCTACGACGCGGGGGCCACCGACTTTATCGCCAAACCGATCCATTGGCCCATTCTGGCTCATCGCTTGCGCTACATTCTGCGCGCCAGCGCCGCCCTGCGGGAGTTGGCCTGGCGGGCCGAATTTCAACAGGTGTTGATCGAAACCATCCCGATCCCCCTCTCCGTCGAAGACGCCCAGGGTCGTTGTCTGGCCTACAACCCCGCCTTCGAGGCGCTGGTGGGTCGAGCGTGCGACACGACCACCGAACCGGCGCGGCCCTTGGTCGCGAGCGCGGAGCTGCCCCCTCCTCCCAATCCGCTCGACGCCCCCGGTCAGCGGGTCTATGAAACCGGGATGGTTGGGACGGGCGGAGACCCGCGCGCGGTGATCGTGCATCAGGCGATGTTCGTGGCGCCCGGAACCGGCGAGCTTGGCTTGATCAGCGCCATCCTGGACATCACCGAACGCAAGCGGCACGAAGAGGGCTTGCGCCTGGCCGATACGGTCTTTCAGGCCGCAGCGGACGCGATCATGGTCACCGACGCCGAGGGCGTCATCAAATCGGTCAACCCCGCTTTCACGACCCTCACCGGTTACCCACCCGAGGAAGCGATCGGCCAAACGCCGTGCCTGCTGAAATCGGAGCGTCACGACCCCCAGTTCTACACCGATATGTGGCGAACCCTGACCGAAACCGGGCAGTGGTCGGGCGAGATCTGGCAACGCCAGAAGCAAGGCACGACCTTCCCGGCGTGGGAAGCCATCGAAGCCGTGCGCGACCCGAAGGGCCGCATCATCGAGTACGTCGCGTTCTTCAGCGACATCAGCCAGCGCAAGCTGGCGGAGCAAGAGATCTTCTTTCGCGCCAACTACGACCCCCTCACCGGCCTGCCCAACCGCAGTTTGCTCCACGAACGCGTCGATCAGAGCATCAAGCAGGCGCGGCGTCAGGGACGGCGGATGGGGCTACTGTTCCTGGACCTGGATCGCTTCAAGCAGGTCAACGATACCCTGGGGCACGCCACGGGCGACGTCTTGTTATGTCAGGCCGCCGAACGATTGCAGGAATGCGTGCGCGAAACCGATACCGTGGCCCGCTATAGCGGCGATGAGTTCGTGCTGGTTTTGCCCGAGGTGGCGCACGCCCGGGATGCCTGCGCAGTCGCCGAGAAAGTGATCGAGCGGATCGCGGAACCCTTCGACCTGAACGGGGCAACCGTCCGGATCGGCATCAGCATCGGCATCGCCCTGTATCCCAACCACGGTCAGGACCTGGCCGCCCTGCTGCGCCACGCCGACCTGGCGATGTACCAGGCCAAGGCGGCGGGCCGCAATACCTACCGGAAATACGAAACGTTGATGACCGACCGGGTCGTCAAGCAGATGTCGCTGGAGACCGACCTGCGCCTCGCCCTGCAACATCAGGAATTCGCGGTCCACTATCAGCCCATCATCGCCCTGCAGGACGGGCGTCTGGCGGGCGCCGAAGCCCTGATTCGCTGGCCTCACCCGCAACGCGGGATGGTGCCGCCCGATGAGTTCATCCCCCTGGCGGAGGATACCGGCCTGATCCGGGAAATCGGCGCCTGGGTGCTGGAGCGGGTGTGCCAGACTCTCGGCGAATGGGACCGGATCGGTCTGCGGGTACCGATCTCGGTCAATCTGTCGAGCCATCAAATCCTGCGCGGCCTGACGGTGGAGGCCGTGGAGGATCTGCTGCGGCGCTACGATCTGCGCGCGGAATGGCTCGCTTTCGAAATCACCGAAAGCGTGCTGCTGTCCAACACCGCCCAGGCCCAGCAATGGCTGGAAGCCATCCGGGCCTTGGGGGTGCGCGTGGACATCGACGACTTCGGCACCGGCTACTCGTCGCTGGCTTATCTGAAGCGGTTTCCCGTTAACCGGATCAAGATCGATCGTTCCTTCGTGCGCGACATGGTGTCGAATCCGAACGATCGCGCCCTGGTGGAAGCCCTGTTGGCGATGGCCCACAGCCTGAACCTCGCCGTCGTCGCGGAAGGGGTCGAGGACGAGGAGCAGTTGGCCTTGTTGTGCCGTCTGGGTTGCGAATATGCGCAGGGGTTCTATTTCTCCCGTCCGGCGCCCGAGGCGGAGTTTGTCCGAATCGCTCGGAATATGGGCGCCGTCCAGCCGTAGAGAGCACCTGGCCGAAAGCCCGAAATTCCTCGCCCAGTTACAAAAAATTACCTTCAGTCAATCATTGCTTTACAAATCCACGCTAGGATCGATCTCCAAATCGTCGAGGTTCCCCGGCTGACTCGCTGAGGGAACGCCGGATCTGGAGAGGCGCGCACAATTGATTTCATCAGACGAGCGGTCGTTGATTCTGGTGGTGGATGATGATCCCATGCAACGATTGCTG
>DAIRDI010000072.1:0-12328 GCA_036796235.1 Candidatus Competibacteraceae bacterium
TCAGTCTCCGGCGCGAGATAGAGTTCTTCCAACGCGATGGCGATGTGTTCGGCGAAGCCGGTGCCGACGAAGCCGCTGGTGGCGACCGTATCGCCGGAGCGGATCAGGCTCACGGCCTCGCGGGCGCTGACCACCTTGCCGCGTTCGGGAATACGCAGTGAGGCGAGTAGTGGATGCTGCATGACGATGCTCCTCCGGAAAATGGAGAACCGCCGCCCGCCCGCGCGGGCGGCGGGCGGCGGGCGGCGTTTTTAGAAACTGCCGAACAGCGTCCCCAAAGTGATGACCACCGCCAGAGCGATCAACGGGACGACCACCGCCACTATCAAGATATCGAAATAGGACTGGCGATGGGTCAGCCGACAGATCGCCAGCAGCGTGATGACCGCGCCGTTATGCGGCAGCGCGTCGAGGCCGCCCGAAGACATCGCCGCCACTCGGTGCAGCAGTTCCGGACTGATGCCCAGGTTGTTGGCCATTTCCAGATACTGCGCGCCCAGCGTGCTGAGGGCGATGCTCATGCCCCCGGAGGCGGACCCGGTGATGCCGGCCAGGACGTTGACCGCGACCGCTTCCGAGATCAGGGGGTTTTCGGAAATACCCAGCACCGCGTTCTTGACCAGCACGAACGCTGGCAACGTGGCGATCACGTTGCCGTAACCGACTTCGGAGGCGGTATTGAAGATCGGCAACAACGAACCCATGGTTCCGGTGTTGATGGATTCGATCACGTTTTTCCAGCGTTGCCAGTGGACCACGAGGATAAACAGGATCGCGATGACCAACGCGACGATGATCGACCACAGGCCGGCCACCGCCGACAGTTTCGTGGCGCCGAATTTGGGATCGGCCAGATAACTGGCGTCGATGTTGGGAAACACCACGTAGGTGAACAGCGCGTTGAAGCCGATCACCAGCAGGATCGGCAACAGAGCGATCAAGATCGAAGGCCCGTGTTCGACGTCCTTGCTCGGATCCAACCCTTCATTTGTGTGCTCGCCATAGCCCTCGCCGACCGTCATCGCCCGCTGGGCGCGCGCGTGTAGCCACACGATGCCGCCGATCATCATGATCAGTCCGCCGATGACGCCCAAGCCCGGCGCGGCGAAGGTATTGGTGCCGAAAAACGGCGCCGGGATGGCGTTCTGAATCGCCGGGGTGCCGGGGAACGCCGTCATGGTGAAGGTGAAGGAACCCAGAGCGATGGCCCCAGGCAGGAAGCGCTTGGGAATGCTGACCTCGCGAAACAGAGCGGCCCCGATCGGGTAGACGGCGAACGCCACCACGAACAGCGACACGCCGCCGTAGGTCAGAATGCCGCACGCCAGCACGATGGCGAGAATGGCGCGTTCCTTGCCGACGTGGGTGACGATCCAATGGGCGATGGTCCGGGCCGAACCGGAGTCATCCATCAGCTTGCCGAAGATCGCGCCCAGCATGAACAGGGGAAAGAATCGGATCAAATAATTCCCCAGTTCCTTCATGAAGACCTGGGTGTAGGTGGGCAACAACAGATGCGCCTCGCCGCCGATCAGCACGGCCAGCAGGGCCATGATCGGAGCCAGCACCAGAACGTTGATGCCTCGATAGGCCAGGTACATGAGCAGACCCAGCGAAACGAGAATGCCGATGACGCCAAGCATGTTAAAGATGCTCCTTGAGAATTGTTTGGGAATTGGCGGTTCGAGCGATTGGCGCACCGTTAGCCGCCAACATCAAGCATAGCAGCACGGAAAATCGGTCGAAGCCGCAAATGCGCGCAGGAAAACCAGCCATTTTCGCCCGGACGAACCCAACGCTCGCTTTCACGGCCAGTCGCCGCGCAGTTGCACCACTCGTTCGCGCAGGCGTTCTGAAGTCGCCTGCTCCGGCGGGACCGGTTCCCCGACCGCCAGCTCGATCCGCGACCAGAACCGTCGCGGGAAATGACGCATCGCCGGACCGTGACGACGGCTGAAGAAACTACCCCACAGTCCGCGCAAAGCCATCGGCACGACCGGCGCCGGGGTGCGCTGGATGATGCGTTCGATGCCGGTCTTGAACGGGCCGATCTCGCCGTCCCCGGTCAGTCGCCCCTCCGGAAAAATCCCCACGACTTCGCCCGCTTCCAGGTAGCCCGCCACCCGCTCATAGGCTTGCTCCAGGGTTTCCGGGTCTTTCCGCGCCGGAGCGATGGGCACGGCGCCGGCGGTGCGGAACACAAAGCTCAGCACCGGTATCTTGAAAATTTCATGATCCATGACGAAGCGGATCGGGCGCCGGCACGAGCCGATCACCACCAACGCGTCCATGAAACTGACGTGATTGCAGACCACCACCACCGGACCCTCATCGGGGATGTGTTCCAATCCGCGCGTTTTCAATCGATACACCAGGTTCACCAGAATCCAGACGATGAAGCGCATCAGGAATTCGGGAACCAGGGTGAAGATATAAACCGCGACCACGGCGTTGAAGAGAGCCGTCAGAAGCAGAAATTGCGGGATGGTCAATCCCAGGCCGAGAAACACGATGGCCAGCACCGCCGACAGCACCATGAACAGCGCGTTGATGATGTTGTTGCAGGCGATCACCCGCGAACGGTGGCTCGGCGCGCTGCGCTGCTGCACCAGGGAGTACAGCGGGACGATGTAGAAACCGCCGAACAGACCCATCAGCAGGATATCGGCGGCGACCCGCCAGTTCGCGGCGCTGCCGAGAAACTCCAGCGCGCCGACCAGTGGCGCGCCCGGCGCGACCGGGGCCACCGCGAAATACAGATCCATCCCAAACAGGGTCAACCCGATCGAACCGAACGGCACCAGGCCGAGTTCCACCTGGCGTCCCGACAGCCGTTCGCACAGCAAGGAACCGACGCCGATGCCGAAGGCGAACAGCGTCAACAGCAGGGTCACCACATGCTCGTCGCCCCCCAGGGCCAGTTTGGTGTAGTTGGGCAACTGCGCCAGATAGGTCGCGCCGAGAAACCAGAACCAGGAAACCCCCAGCACCGACAGGAAAACCGTGCGGTTGCCGCGGGTGAAATTGATGATCGGCCAGGCGCTGGTCAGCGGGTTCCAGTTGATGCGCAAATCGGGCGCATCCGGCTGGGCGCGAGGAATGAACAGGCTCGCCAGAAAGCCCAATGTCGCCACCACGACCACCGTCACCCCCACCATCCAGGCGCCGCCGTCTTGAATCGCGATCAGAATGCCGCCGACCATGGTGCCGGTCAGGATGGCCAGAAAGGTGCCCATCTGCACCCAGCCATTGCCGCCGACCAGCTCTTCCGGCGCCAGATGCTGGGGCATGATGCTGTACTTCACCGGACCGAACAGGGCGGACTGAAAGCCCATCAGGAACAGGAGGCCGATCAGCAGGACGACTTCGCCCAGGATCAACCCGACCGCCGCGCCGAGCATAATGAGGATTTCCAGCAGCTTGACCAGCCGGATGAGATGCCCTTTTTCGTATTTGTCCGCCAGTTGCCCGGCGGTCGCCGAAAACAGAAAGAACGGCAGCACGAACAGACCGGCGCTGAGGTTGATCAAGGTATTGACTTGAGCGGGATCGGCCACCGCCACCTGAAAGGCGATCAGGATGATCAGGGCGTTCTTGAATACGTTATCGTTGAACGCGCCCAGAAACTGGGTCACGAAGAACGGTAGGAATCGCCGTTGCTTCAGCAGAGTGAATTCGTTGCCGGTGGCCATGCGCTGGTGTGCTCCAAAGGTGGGAGGGTCCGCTCAAGTTTAGGCGATCCGCCCGGCATCGGGCGAGACAACCACCCATTGCTTGTTCCGGCGGGTTAAACTGAATGTCCGTTCCGAACCGCCGCCATATTTGGAGTTTGTCGCGCAATGTCCGGATTTCAACGGATTCGTCGGCCGGGCCGCTGGCTCATCCTGCTTGCGGCGCTGCCTCTGCTGGCGATCCTGCTGCTGGCGGCGATCGCTTCTGCTTATGGAGTGCGCGTGCAGGGTCTGGACTGGCGGGATGGGCTGGTGGTTGCTGGATGGCAATGGCGGCAAAACGACTGTGATGCGGCGCGGGGCGAGCAGTTGCGGGGCATGGGCTGGCGTCCGATCACCCTCACCATGGACCGGCTAATCCTCACCGACTGCACGATCGACGCGGAAATCCACCCCGCTCCAGCCTTGGCCGACACGCTAGCCGCCCGATTGACCGCTGGAGCGGCGCTACCGTGGAGCCCCGCCTTCCATCTCACGGTCGGGGAACTCACGCTGCCGGACTGGCCGCCCCTGGCGGTGACGGTCGAGCAGGAGGCGCACCGCTGGCGAGTGCGGGCGAGCCACCAAGCCAGCGAAGCGACCGTCGCCTACGATCACGGGTCCGGACAGTGGACCGCGCGGGGCGAGTCGCCGGCCGAGGCGATCCTGCCCGACCTGCGCGGCCATCTGCGTTTCGAGGGCCAGGGTCGGTGGCTGGCCGGTCACTTCACGGGTTCCCTGCGGGCGCTGGGCCAGCAATTGGGTTATCAGGACCAGCCGCACCGCGCCGATGCGACGTTTGAGATCGAGATGGCCGATCAGCAATGGCAGCTTCAGGCGGCGCTGGCGGCGCCGCTGGCGTTGGGCGCCGGCTGGCGGCTGGAGGCTCGGGAAGCCCTGCGCGCCAGCGGCGGTTGGTCCGGCGTGGATGCCGCGAGCCTGAATCTGTCAGCGGAAGGACCGGAGGGCAACGTGGCTCTGGTGCTGGATACCGACGGGGCCGGTGAAGCGCGGGTTGGACTGACCGGTCGGGCCGCTGGATACCGTCTGACCGGAGACTGGCGGGGTCGGATTCAGACCGCGGGACTGACCGGGGAACCGGCTGAAGTGAATGTGGCGGGCGCGAATCTGGAACTGACGCTGCGCGTTCCAGTACAGACCGTGCGCGCGCCGGCTTGGGCCGCCGAAGCGCCGTTCAGCGGCCGTTATGGAACCGTGCCATTCAATGGCGTCATCACCGCCCGTCAGGCGCGAGGCGCTTGGGAAGGTGCGGTTCAGGGACAGTTCCGCCTGCCGTTCTACGCTCAGGGCGGGCAGCTCGATGCCACGCTGCCTTGGCGATATCAGGATGGGCACTGGCTTCTGGACGCTGGCGGACGGGTGACCGTCGCCCAGGGGTTGATCGAAAAGACGCTGATCAAGCCGATCTCGATCGCGGCCAGTCAGCCGTTAAAACTCGGGGAGACCGGTCTGGTCGGCCCCCTGAAGATCGACGCGGAAGGCGTCACGGCGGCGCGCTGGACGCTCCCGGCGGTGACCGGCCAGGCCACCCTCGCGGGCCGGCAAGGCCGGGTCCGGCTGCAAATCCCGCAATGGCGTTCGGATTTGAATCTGACCGCGGCCTTGGATGCGGCTGGCGCAACGGGCGCCGTGAAAATCACCTCGCCCTTGTCCGCCGGCATGAGTCGGGGTCTGGGGTTCACGCTGCGACGCGGCCAATTCAGCGGCGAGGGCTCCTGGCAATGGCGCGACTCATGGCGGCTGCAAGGGGCGATGCAGGTGAACGATCTGGGGTTGGACTGGGGCGATATGATCGCTTCCGGCGGGATGGGCGCGGCGCGGGTCCGGCTGCGCGATGGCGCCCTGACCCTGACCAGCACCGGGCCGATCACGCTGGCCGAACTGAATGTGGGTACGCCGATCCGCAATATTCGCATGGAGCTTGCGACCGATCTGACCACTTGGCGCGCGACCGACGTCTACGCGGAGGTTCTGGGTGGCCACTTGCAAGCTCCGGCCCTGCACTGGCCGTCCAAGAGCGAGCAACCGGTGGAAATCAGCGGCATCGATCTCGCCGAAGTGGTGAAGCTGCACAGTAACCCGGCGGTGCAACTGGAGGGCCGGGTGGGAGGCGCCCTCCCCTTGCGACTGGGCCAGGATTTCGTCGTCGTGCGGGAGGGACGCCTGGCCAACGAGGGTCCCTTGTCGCTTCGGGTGTTGCCCTCCGCCGGGGCGACCGCCATGGGCGAGGCCAATCAGGCGGTGCGGCTGGCGCTGGATACCTTAAGCAGTCTCAATATCCATGCGTTTCAGGCGGATCTGGCCATGGCTCCGGACGGCTGGCTGGATGGCAAGGTCACGATCGAGGGCGTCAACCCCGAGCGCGACAATCTGCCGGTCGTGTTCAATTACACGCACCGGGAAAACATGCTGGATCTGTTACGCAGTCTGCGCATTGGTGACGAGGTATCCCGACCGGTCATGAACCGGCGATGACCCGATTATTTTGATAGTTTTCCGACGCGGAGGATCGATAATGAAACCCGTCTGGCTGTTGTTGGTGCTGATGCCGCCTCTGGCGGCTTGTTCGCCACGGATCGCCCTCGAGGCTCCCAAAGAGCCCATCACGATCAATTTGAACGTGAAGATCGATCATGAAATCCGCCTCCGGGTGGAGAAAGATCTCGAGCAACTCTTCAGCGAAGAAAGCCAATTGTTTTAGGAGCGACCATGAAAACAGCGACCATGAAAGCGATGACCCGATGGCTTGCCGTGCTACTGCTGGGATTCAGTTCGCTGACCCTGGCGCTCGATCTGGATAGCGCCAAGGCGCAGGGCCTGGTCGGCGAGCAACCCAATGGGTATCTGGGCGTGGTGCAGGCCACGCCGGCGGCGGTGGAGTTGGCGGCGAACATCAATGCCCAACGCCGGGCCGCCTACGAGCGGATCGCCCGGGAAAACGGCATCCCCCTGGATCAGGTGGCGGCTCTGGCCGGTCAGAAAGCCATCGAACGCACTGCGGGGGGCGGCTACGTGAGAACGCCCGGGGGGCAGTGGGTGAAGAAATAGAGACTGTCCGGTCAAACCTCAAGCAACCCGCCGCCGAGCGGCCTGACCCAGGCGAGCGTCCGACGGGTCAGGCCCCGGACCGGTCATCGTTCCCTTACCAAAAATATTACACACCGCGCGCCTTGCCGGGCCGCCCTTCGCCGCCGCCGCGCCCGGCCTCTCACTATCACCCCCACGCAAAGTCGGCTAAACTGCGCTTCGGTCATCGACAACGTCTACCGTGGCGCTGTAAAGCGGGTATCGCCCCCAACGACCCCCGCGCGCGAGGAGAATGCCACCCCATGCAAGATTGCAATCTTTTCAACAAGATTGAAAACTACCAAGCCTTTACCCCCGGTCAGACCATCTTCCAGCAAGGCGAACCCGGCGACCACATGTACCTGGTGGCCGAGGGGCGGGTGGACATCGTGCTGGACGGACAAATCCTCGAAACAGTAGAAGCGGGTGGAATCCTCGGAGAATTGGCGCTCATCGACAAAAAACCGCGCAGCGCGACGGCTATCGCCCATACCTCCTGCCGGCTCACCCCTATCGACCAAGCGCACTTCCTGGCCTTGATCCAGAATACCCCCCTGTTCGCGATCCAGGTCATGCGGGTGATGGCCGACCGGCTGCGCCGCGCCAACCGGCAAGTCCAGGGTTAGCGTCATTCCCGACCGGTGTTGGGTCTGATCCCCAAAAAAAGACCATCGTCACAGCCTATGGGCACGTTGTTTGCAGGAATGTTATTGAATCCGTTCGCGACTCCCGACCCGACAGGCCCTGAAAGCGATTCCGGACGTCATGGCGCCGTCCGGCAGTCCACGTCGCGATGGCCGCTTTCGTGGAGACCCGCATGATCGAAGCCTCGGTTGCTTACCACCCCCCCGCGCATCCAGCCGGCGACACGTTGCTGGACGGCTACCTACTGGACGACTCCGGCTACGACGAAATGTGTTCGGCTCCCGGCGTCCCGCGACCGCACTGGCGGGATCTGCTGCGCGCGCTGGAAGAACTGGGGGGCCGCGAACTGGAGGGTCGCCACTCCGAAGTCCAACGCCTGCTGCAAGCGGACGGCGTCACTTATAACACCTACGACGACCCGCGCGGCTCGCACCGACACTGGCTGGTGGATCCCATCCCACTGCTGATGACCGGCGAGGAATGGGACGGGCTGGCCGCTGGGCTGGCGCAGCGCTCGCGCTTGCTGAACGCTCTGCTGGCCGACCTCTACAGCCAGCGGCTGACGATCCGGCAGGGCTGGCTGCCGCCGGAGCTGATCTACACCCATCCGGGATTCCTGCCACCCTGCCACCAGTCGCTGCCGGCGGGTTGTCGCTGGCTGATCTTTCACGGCGTGGATCTGGCCCGCGGCCCCGACGGCGTCATCCGGGTTCAGGGCGACCGCGCCCAGTCGCCATCCGGGGCCGGCTACACCCTGGAAAACCGGATCATTCTGGCCCGGGCGATGCCAATGTTGTACCGCGACGCCCCATTGCGGCGACTGGCCAGTTTTCTGGAGACCGAACGGGCCACGCTGGCCGGGCTGGCCCGCCACAATCCCGATAACCCCCACGTGGTGTTGCTGACTCCCGGCCCCAACAACCCGGCCTATTTCGAACACGCCTATCTGGCCAACTACCTATCGCTCAGCTTGGCCGAGGGCGAGGATCTGGTGGTGCGCGACGGTCGGGTCTGGCTGAAAACGCTCGGCGGCCTGCGGCCGGTGGACGTGATGCTGCGGCGGGTCAGCGACACCCTCTGCGACCCGCTGGAGCTGCGCGGCGACTCTCTGCTGGGCGTTCCCGGCCTGCTGCAGGCGGTGCGCGGCGGCCACATCGCCCTCGCCAACGCCCTGGGCTGTGGCATCATCGAAAATCCCGGACTGGCCGCCTTCCTACCCTTATTGTGCCGGCAACTGCTGGGCGAGGACCTCTTACTGCTCTCGCCGCCCACCTGGTGGTGCGGCGATCCCGCCAGCCGCAGCCATATCCTGGCCAATCTGGACCGGCTGCTCGTGCGCTCGATTCTGCCCAATGGTCCGTACTGGGAAGGCACCCAGATCAGCCGAACCGCCCGCGACCGGCTGGCCGACCGCATCAAGGCCGCCCCTCACCTGTTTATCGGTCAGGAACCGCTGACCCCATCCACCGCGCCCGTGCTGGAGGACGGTCGGCTGGTCGCGCAACCGGTGACGCTGCGCGGCTTCGTGGTGGCCGACAACGATGGCTACCGGGTCATGCCCGGCGGGCTGGCTCGGGTCTCGACGGGCTTGGAAACCTTGCAGGAAGCCCTGCAAAAGGGCGGCATCAGCAAGGATTGGTGGGTGCTGGCGCCCACGCCCCAACGCCATGTCAGCCTGTTGCGCCAGAGTTACGGTCCCGTCGTCGTCACCCGCGACGGCAGCGACCTGCCCAGCCGGGTGGCCGACAATCTGTACTGGATGGGCCGCTACATCGAACGGCTTGACAACACCGCGCGTTTGTTGCGGGAAGCCATCGGCCGCTTGCTGGAATGGGAACAGGACAACACCGACGAACGCTGTCTGGATGATCTGCTCGAAGCGCTGGAACTACAGGTTCCGCCGGTCGCGGAATCGCCGCGAGCCCGCTTCTTCACGCTGCGGCAGGAACTGCTGAGCCTGATCACGGACGCCGATCACGCCGACGGCTTGCAAGGCATGTTCAGCGACTTGCTGCGCACGGGCCGGGCGGTGCGCAACCATCTGGGCGACGATGGCTGGCGTCTGCTCAACCAATTGCAACAGCGCATCCAGGAACCCCCCCAGGGCTTGGGCGCGCGCCAGGCGCGGGAGCTGTTGGAAGAAGAGTTGATGGTCATGGCGGCGTTTTGCGGTCTGAACAACGAAACCATGCCGCATCATCAAGGCTGGTTGTTCCTCGATATCGGCCGCCATCTGGAACGGGCGTTGCGCACTCTGGATCTGTTCAAGCTGGCTTTCATCACCGCCCGCAACCCCGGGCTGCCGCTGTGGGAAGTGGTGTTGACCATCACCGACAACCTGACCGCCTATCGCCGTCGCTACCGGTCCGCGCTGCATCCGACGGCAATCATTGATTTATTGCTGTTCGACGAGGGCAACCCGCGCGCCGTCGGCTATCAGTTGCGCCGATTGCAACGGAATATCGGTCGGTTGCGCCAGCCCGACCATTCCCCGTACCGCAGCGCCGAGGAACGGTTGATCCTGGAGGCCATCACCAGCCTGCAACTGGCCGACATAGAGGCCTTGGCCACCCTATCCCACGACAGCACCGCCTCCAGCGCCGAACTGACCCAGTTGCTGGATGATATTCATACGCCGCTGACCCAATTGTCCGACGCGCTGACCCACAGCCACTTCAGCCACGCCGAAGTCCCTCGGCAACTGATCACCATGCAGCCGTGAAATACACCATCACTCATACCACGGCCTACCGATACCGCAGTGGGGTCGCCCTGTGCCACAACGAGGCGCGGCTGCTCCCCCGGGAAACGCCCTGGCAGATCTGTCGGCCCAGCCGCATTGCCATCCAACCCCGGCCGGCGTTGTCCGCCGAGCGCTTGGACTTTTTTGGCAACCGTGTGCTGTACTTCGCCATTCAGGACGTTCATCAGCGGTTGGAGGTCAAGGTGGTCACCGAAATTCAGGTGCTGAGCCAACGACCCTTTACCGAGTCCAGTCCCTCGCCAACCTGGGAACAGGCGCGCCGCCTGTTGCGGGAAGATGCCGATCCAGAAATCATCGAGGCCCGGCTGTTCGAGCTGGATTCGCGGTTCGTGAGTCAGGCGCCGGGGTTTCGGGAGTACGCCAAACCCAGCTTTTTACCCGACCGGCCATTGCTGGAAGCGGTGGCTGACCTAAGCCGTCGAATTTTCGAGGAATTCACCTACGACCCACATTTCACCACGGTCGCCACGCCGCTTGATGAAGTACTGAGCGAGCGGCGTGGGGTCTGCCAGGATTTCGCCCATTTGGGGATTGCTTGCCTGCGCGCGATGGGGCTGGCGGCGCGTTATGTCAGTGGTTATCTGGAAACCCTACCGCCGCCGGGCCAACCCCGGTTGATCGGCGCCGACGCCTCGCACGCCTGGTTCGCGGTGTATGTGCCGGGCGCCGGCTGGGCGGAGTTCGACCCCACCAACGGCTGCATGCCGGGCGAGAAACATATCACGTTGGCTTGGGGACGAGATTATGGGGATGTCGCACCCCTCACGGGGGTCATGACCGGCGGTGGCTCACACTCGCTGAAAGTATCGGTGGATGTGGCGCCGGAGGGCGCCGTGGCAGCGGAGGCGGCGGAGGAGGAGGAGCCGACGAATCCATAGGCTTTCGCTCTGCTCGCCTCACCTGGAACCGGCGACCGAGGAGGAAGCGATGACGAGCGAACCGACCATCGCCACTTCAACCGCGGGACGGCGCGCCACGAAAAACTCATAGGCATAGAAATTGGAATGGCGGCGGTGCATGTTGGGTTCCTCCGCAAGTTGGTCGAGTATGGCCAAGGATTCAGCATCGTTGGCGTATTTCTTTCGCAGTTCTTCAATACGGTTCTCCATGGGGGTGTAGAACTCGTCCCACCACGCTTCATCAGGCAAAGTGAAGTGGCCGATGAGTGCAAACCCGCAGTCTTGTATCGCCGCCAGATCATCATCCAGTGATCCCATGGTCGGATAGTCCAGGTCGAAACTGGCCTTGACCGCGGGTGGCGGGTTCTCTTTGCGCCAGATCGCGTCGGTAAACGCCATGTAGCCGCGAGGGCGCAACAACCCATGACAGATGCGAAGGGCGTTCCGGAGTCCGATGCTGTAGAGTGCGCCCTCCGACCAAATGAGATCGAAACTTCCAAGCGGTTGCTCCAGATGGGCCATATCACCTACGATCGCACTGACGCGCTGCGACAGTCCGCACTCCGCAATGGCCTCTTGAAGCCGTTTGATGCTCGGCGCATGGTTGTCGATCGCCACAATGGGACCTGACGTAAGTTCGGCGAGCTGGAGAGTCTGTCCGCCGGCGCCGCATCCCAAGTCGAGAATCTCGGGGAATTCAGTCAGCTCTCGGCAAAGACCAAGGGCTTTGATGGCGCAATTGCGATTGCCTGGACCCTGACGGGGCAGGTTCTCGAAAACTTCGAAAAAGATTTCCCAGAAGCGAAGGCTGGGTTCGTTCATGAATACTCCTTAGCCCCGTGCGGACCCTGCGGGGTGCTGTGGGAGCCGGGGGAGAGAAGCGCTCGGCGACCCGATTAGGTGCTGGATGTCTGGTTCGCATCCTTGTGTGCCTGCTTCGCGGCATACATTTTTTCATCCGCCATTCTTATTAGCGTACTTGCGTCTACATATTCACTCGGACCAGTCTGTGCAACACCAATGCTTATTGTCACATCCTTCAGCTTTTCCTTAATCTGTTGAATAAGACGGTCAATAAACACATCACTCGCTTGTTCCCCGCGACAATTCGTCAAGAGAATGCAAAACTCATCACCACCATAGCGAAAACGGTTCTTCGAGGGTTCTTGTGGAGCCCCTCAAGCCGGGTGGTGACAGTAAATCTAACCCATTGATTCATAGAT
>DAIRDI010000073.1:0-11988 GCA_036796235.1 Candidatus Competibacteraceae bacterium
GTTACGGTTGATCAAGTAAGCAACCCAAGCTGTACAAGCTGTACGACGGGCGCCCCGGGCGCCTGGGAACGGTCGGCGTGAGAACGCCGGCCGTTTTTCCATGAAGAACCCATGATTTCGCGAGGAACGCCATGAGCAACTTCTTCGAGTGGTCCAGCGAGCTGAGCGTTGGGATCGAGGAAATCGATTCGCAGCACAAGGTGCTCTTGGGTTTATTGAATGAGATCCACGAGGCGATACAACAGGGGCGCACGGTACAAGTGACTAAGGGCATCATCGATCGGCTGGATGAATATACTCGCGTTCATTTCGCCGTCGAGGAAAGCCTGATGCGCATCCTGCACTATCCGGACTACGAACGGCATAAGGCGGAACATGACAAGCTCATCGCCCAGTTGGCGGATATGCATGCCAAGTGGGAGCAAGGTAAGGGCGCCATTGGTTACGAGCTGGCGTTTTTTCTCAAGAACTGGTTGACCAAGCACATCATTGAAGGGGATAAGCGCTATACCGCCCATTTCCTGGCCCAAGGCATTCGGCCCGATCTGGCCAAGGGTGCTTGGACGAAGCGGTTCTGGCGGTCGCTGGGCGGCTCTTGAATGAAGGAGTCGCGGGGCGAATGGTAAAAAACCGGCCGCGTGGGCGGCGCAACCGGTTGTGGACCGCATCGGAGATGGGTGGACTCACCCCGATGCTTGATGTTTGAGTTGCCGCCGGTTCGAACTCGAGGATGGGTTGATCGACCGCCAGGCTGTCGCCTGGGGCCGCCAGAAGCTTGGCGACCTTGGTCTCGGGCCCGGGTCCGCGGCGTGTTCCGCGCGGATGATTTTTCACCCTCAACGACGCCTTAATCGGTTTCCTAGCCTGGTCGAGGCAAGATGAATATTCCCGCACACAGCCTGGTGCTCTACAAAAATGGTCCGGCCCGGGTCACCGCCATCGGCGACAAACTGGACATCGAACTGGAGGACGGTCGAGCGCTGCGGGTTCGTCCCAAGGACGTGGCGTTGCTGCACCCGGGTCCCTTGCGCGCCTGGCGCGAGCTGGAAGCGCCGGACGGCGAGGTGGAAGCGGCCTGCGAGCTGCTGGACGGCGGTCAGACCACGTTGCGCGAGCTGGCGGAACTGGTCTACGGCGATTATACCCCGGCCACGGCCTGGGCGGCTTGGCGCTGGGTGGCCGAGGGTTTGTACTTCCAGGGCACGCCGGAGGCGGTCAGCGCCCAGCCGCTGGCGGAAGTGGCGCGGGAACGGGCCGCGCGCGAAGCCAAGGAAGCCGAGAGGGAAGCGTGGAACGGCTTTCTGCTCCGGACGCGCGCCGGACGTTGCGCCCCCGAGGATGCGCCCTACCTCCAGGAAATCGAGGAGGTCGCCTGGGGCCAGCGCGAGCAGAGCAGGGTCCTGCATGCGCTCGATATCCAACAAACGCCGGACAGCGCCCATGCGTTGTTGGCGCGGGTGGGCTATTGGGATGACATGGTGAATCCCTATCCGCGCCGGTGCGGCGTGGCCCTGTCGACTCCAGCGCTGGACCTGCCGGGCCTGCCGGACGAGCCGCGGCTGGATTTGACCGGATTGTCGACCTTCGCCATCGACGACGCGGGCAACCCCGATCCCGACGATGCGCTGAGTCTGGACGGCGACTGGCTGTGGGTGCATGTCGCCGACGTCGCGGCCCTGGTCGCGCCGGACAGCGCCGCCGACCAGGAAGCGCGGGCGCGGGGCGCGACCCTGTATCTGCCGGAAACCACCTTGCCCATGCTGCCCGAGCCAGCGATCCAGCGCCTGGGCTTGGGCTTGACGGAAATTTCGCCCGCCCTGTCGTTCGGCCTGCGACTGGACGCCGACGACATCGTCGCGGAGGTCCGAATCGCTCCCAGTTGGGTGCGGGTCCAGCGTCTGAGCTATGAGGCGGTGGAGGAGCGATTGGAGGAAGAGCCTTTTTGTCACTTCCATCGGATCGCCCAGCGCCATCAGGCGCACCGCCGCGCCAACGGCGCCATTACCATCGATCTGCCGGAGGTCAAGCTGCGGGTCAGCGAGGGTCGAGTGCTAATCGAACCGTTGCCGCGGTTGCGCAGCCGGTTACTGGTCACCGAGGCGATGGTGATGGCCGGCGAGGCGGCGGCCCGGTTCGCCTTGGAGCACGAGCTCCCGTTTCCCTTCGCGACCCAGGAGGTGGCCGAGACGCCCGACCGCGAGCCGGTGGGACTGGCGGCGATGTATGCCTTGCGGCGCAGCCTGCGCCCGCGTCAGTACCGCAGCCAGCCGGGACCACACGGCGGTCTCGGACTGGAGGTTTACACTCAGGTGACCAGTCCGCTCCGGCGCTATCTGGATCTGGTGGCCCACCAGCAGTTGCGGGCCTTTCTGCGGGGCGACGAGCGGCTGGATGCGCAGGCGCTCGTGGAAAGGGTCGGGGCAGCGGAGACGGCGGCGGCGGGCGTGCGGCGGGCCGAGCGCCTGTCGCGGCTGCACTGGACCTTGGTGTATCTCCAACGGCATCCCGGCTGGCGGGGCGAGGGGGTATTGGTCGAGAAACGATTGCCGCGCGGCACGGTGCTGATTCCCGCGTTGGCTCTGGAGACGCGGGTGAAGGTGACTGGAGACATGGAGCCGGACAGCGTGTTGCCGCTGCGGCTGACCGGCGTTGGTCTACCGGAACGCGAGGTGTATTTCCGGGTGGGTTGAGGATGGACCCGGCGCCGCGCGCCACCCCAGACGCCCGATTTAACCCTCGCTGAGTTCAAACCCGACGATATTCCGCCCGACGCGGCTGAATTCGACGCCGATCAGGTGGATCGGCTGGCCGAGCGCCCGGTATTTCTCGGCGTAACCCTTTTGCTGGAGCTGCTGCAACGCCCGACCGTCGGGGACGAGTTCCACCACCTTGAACTCGAACAGATAAATCCGCCCGTTAAATTTGACGGTCATGTCGATGCGCCCGTGGTTCGTGGCGTCTTCCAGGATGATCTCCAGTCCCAGGGCCGCGAAATAACTGTAGAACACGCTGGCGTAGTACCCCTCATACTGGCTGATCGGGTTGTTGTCGTACCACTGGTGCGGGATGGTGGCGAAAAACGCCTGGAACAGATCTTTCAGACCCATGAGATCATGCGCCAGCAACACCTCCAGCAAGCGCAGCCGGTGGGCGAAACTTTGACTGGGATCGTGGGTGAAGACGGTCAGCAGGCTGGCGTTGAGACTGGATTCGACTTCCTGGTTGGGATAGCCCAGCGTGTAAATCCAGTACCCCCGGATCGGTTCTTCGACCTGGTGAATGGTCAGATAGCCGGTTTGAAACAGCAGCGCTTCCGTCGCGATGTGCTCCACGTCAAACGTCGAGAGCAGTTCCATGCCGGTGCGGAGCCGGGCCAGGTTCGGCGTAAAGAACCCGCGCTCGGCTAATAGCTGGACCAGAAAGCTCGGCGTTCCCGTCTCAAACCACCACGGGCGGAACTGCCGCTCGGAAAACAGCAACAAGAGATCGAAAGGGTTATAAACCGCCTCCCCGGTCCAGTTATAGCCGTTATACCAATGGCGAAGATCGTTCCGGTCCAACCCCGCCAGTTCCGGGGCGAACACCGTGTCCACATCGGTTTCGGTATAGCCGCAAATCGCCGAATAGGGAGAGGAGACGGTGATGTCGAGCAGATTGTTGAGCCCGGAGAACAGGCTGACCTTGCTGAATTTCGAGACGCCGGTTAGGAAGGCGAAACGGATAAAGGCATCGGAGTCTTTAATGACGCTGTAAATATCTCGCAAGCCATCCCGCATGGCCAACGCGGTTTCGCGGTCGGTGAGGTTGTCGAGAATCGGTTTGTCGTATTCATCGACCAGCACCACCACGCGCTGGCCGGTCTGCTCGCGGCGGCGAACGATCAGATCATGAAAACGGCTGCGCAGGTCGGGGTAACGGGCGGGCAGCGCATGACGTCGTTCCTGGTCGTCGAGTTGTTGATGCAGCGCCTCGCGCAAATCCTGTAGCGACTTCAAGACTCCGCCGCCAAAGCTGAAACGAATCACGGGATACGCGGTTGTCCAGTCCCAGCGGTCGTGGATGTACAAGCCCCGAAACAGCGGTTCGTTGCCCTCAAACAGTTCTTTCAAGGTGTCGAGAAACAGGCTTTTGCCAAACCGGCGCGGGCGCGAGAGGAAATAATAGCTTCCTTCCTGCGTCAGACGCCAAGCTAACGAGGTCTTGTCGATATAGTAGTAATCCTCCGAGCGTATTTTGGTAAAGGTTTGGATGCCAATCGGCAGTTTGCGGCGGGGGTCACACATGAGCGGAAATCCGAAGCGGATGAGGATCGTATTGATTTTAGCACGGTCATCGTTCGTCCCCGCTCCCGCCGGTGGGAGCGGGGAGTTTTCACAAAGTTTCCGAGGGTTATCGTTCAGCTCCCTCTCCCCCATTCTTATGGGAGAGGGGCATCGGCGACTTCTTCATCGGCTCGTACGAATTCACCGCGCGGTTGGCGGCCCAGTTCGGGGCCGGGCGGACGGTCGACGACCTCAGCGACGCCCAATACATCAAACTGATCTACGGCAACCTGCTGGGCCGGGCGGCCAACGCCGAGGAACTGGCCTTCTGGCGCGAACTGGCCGACATCTGTAGGTCAGTCAGGTGTTGACGGGAGCGGGCCTTGGCCAAATCCCGGTCCCATGCATCAGGCGAGCTTCAACAGGGATCTGATCTTCGCCTTAATCTCGGCGAGTTCGGCCGACGCCACTTGGCCTTTAGGCTCGGCCTGGCGCGTTTGCCAGTCCAGGCTCTTGACTTGATCGGCCAAGGCGGCGCCGGTGGCGCCGCTGCCTGCAAGCACCACCTCGAACGGATAGCCTTTGATCTGGTTAGTGATCGGCACGCACACCAGCAATCCCGCACGGCGGTTGTAGGCCCTGGGACTCAACACCACCGCCGGCCGTCGTCCGGCTTGCTCGTGCCCGCTGTGTGGGGTGAAGTTCAGCCAGACGATCTCTCCCTCATCAGGCACATAAGACCTCGCCATCAGAGCAGTTCCTGGCCTTCGGGGGGGCCGAAGTCCTGCTCGGCGTGCCGGTTCAGCGGGGTGATGCCCGCCAGCAGATCGTCGAGCGCAAAAGACGGTGCGGCCGGTTCGATGATCACCCGGCCATTCTCCACGCGAACTTCGACGGCCTGATCCAGCGCCAGGTGCGCGGCTTCCATGATGGCCGCCGGTAACCGCACCGCCGGGCTGTTGCCCCATTTCTTGACGAACTGGATGGCCACTGCCTGTCCTCTATTGTAGAAACAAACGTATATACATGGTTAGTCTAAGTCATCGTCCGTGCGGTATCAAGCCTCTTCGTTCCAGATCCTATTGAGCGAATACCAGACGGCCCTCGATCCGGCCCGTCCGTAACAATCACCCGCATCCCCGCCACGCTTCCGCCAGCGAGCGCGGGGTTTTTTACGGTCTCTCAGAAGCGTTTTTGTACGGCCTCTAAGCCGGTTGCGGTAGCCCGGTGAAGGTAAGCCCGCGATGGAATAACTGAAGAAAGTACATGTAGGTCGGGTTAGCGAAGCGTAACCCGACGCGACCGTTGCGGGGTGTCGGGTCACGGTGCGCGCCTAACCCGACACTCCGGTGGCTCCAGAACTACACCAATGCCGCAACATCCTTCTGCCGCCACTTCCGGCCCGCTGGATGCGGCATGCCTTGCTCGTTGAGCTTGCGGGCCGTGGCCGTTTGAGTGAGTCCCCCATGCCAATACAGGCGCCGGGCCAGCGTCTTCGCATCGACAGCGGCCAGGTTCACGATGATGGCCTGACGGGCCGGAACGGTTACTTGATCGTTGCGGATCGGGCGGTTGCTCAACAGTTCGGTGGCGAGCCGATCGGGGGAGAGCGGGAGCGTATAGTCGCGATCCCCGCAGTTCAGGGCAACGATGCAGTGGTTGTCGGGGCTGTGACGCTCGAAGGCGTAGAAGTGGCGGTGGGGGTCCGCCTCCAGGGTGCGAAACACGCCGTGGCGGAGGGCCGGGTTGCCTTTGCGGACGGCGATGAGCTTTTTGTAATAGGCCAGCAACTCGGCTCGCGGGCCGCTGTTCTCGACCTGCTGCTCCCAATCCCACGGATAACAACGGCGGCAATCGGGGTCTTTGTCGCCTTCCATGCCGATTTCGTCACCATAATAAATGCACGGAGCACCCGTGCAGGTGAACTGCATGGCGGCCATCAACTTCAGGGATTCGAGCGCGTGGCTCCCCTCGTCGCGCCGCTGGACGACGGTCATGGGTCGCGCGGTGTCGTGGCTGCCGAGCAGGTTCAGCATCACGGCGGTGGCGGGTTCGGGGTAGTCCTGCAACAGATAGCGCAAGGTGTCATCGAAGGCGTGGGTGTCCATCCGCTCCTCGGCGAAATAACCCACAAGCGCTTTCTGGAAGCGGTAGTTCATGACGGCGTCGAACTGATCGCCCTGTAGCCACGCGGACGCGTCGTCCCAGATTTCGCCGACGATGTAGGCCTCGGGGTTTACGGCTTTGACGGCGCGGCGGAACTTCGGCCAGAAACTCTGGATGACCTCGTTGGGGACGTCCAGCCGCCAGCCGTCGATCCCGGCCTCGCGCAGCCAGTAGGTGGCGACGTTCAGGAAATACGCTTCCACCTCGGGGTGGTGGTAGTTGAGCTTCGGCAGGGTATGAAATCCCCACCAGCAGTCGTACCACCGCAACACCTCGCCGTGGTCGCCGAAGTGGTCGGGGAACGGCCAGTCGCGGATGTGAAACCAGTTCCAGTAGCGCGATTGCGGCCCGTGCCGTTTGACGTCGAGGAAGAACGGGTTCTGGTCGGAGCAGTGGTTGAACACGCCATCGAGCACGACCCGGAGCCCGCGCTGGTGACAAGCCTCCACCAACCGCCGCAGCACCTCCAGATCCCCGAACTGCGGGTCCACCGTAAAATAATCCTGGGTGTCGTATTTATGGTTGCTGGGACTTTGGAAAATGGGCGTGAGATACAGCGCCGTGATGCCGAGATCGGTCAGGTAGTCCAGGCGGTCGATGATCCCTTCCAGGTTGCCGCCCATGAAATTGCCGTTGGTCGGCGGGCTGCCCCACGGCTGTACGCCCAGCGGATCGCGGGCGGGTTCGCCCCGGGCAAACCGCTCGACGAAGATTTGGTAGAAGACCGCGTCGCGCACCCAGGCCGGGGTTTCAAAGAGCAGACGCTTTGGTGATTCAGCACGGATCGGCGACGGGACCGGGTTCGACGCCGCTTCGTCTGGGATCGAGGGCGTCCGCGCCTGCGGCGGATAGCGAAACCAGTTGTGCGGCAGCCGGTCGTGCTCCTCGCCCTTGGGGGTGATCCAGCGACTCTGACCGGGCGTGGTCACCCGCAGGGCGTACTCGAAGGGCGCGGACGCGGTCATCTCGATGACGAAATAGTCGTAGCCATCGATTTGTTCCAGGAATTTCAGCGGCTGTTCCTGTGCGCCGCCGTCACCGCGCAGCAACAGACTGGACTGCTGCGGGTACGTCGGCTCTAGCTCCAGCTTGAGGACTACCCCTCTGTCACTGGGCGTGTGCATATCGAAGCGTGCGTAACACATCGTGCGACTCCATACGGTTAAGGTTGAGATTTATATCCGTTCCATGTTTCCGTGTGGGTCCACAAATTACCTACCGCCACACTAGGGATTAGAACCTACAACTTCTCCCGGCGCGCCTCTGTGCGGTAGCGTACAGCGTATAAAAGGCTTCCTGATTAATTTTCATCTTCAGGCCGTTGTGAGTTTTTCGTGCGTTGCTGAAACCAGTCCCGTTTCGAGAGCTTCGCGCACCCGCGCCAGTCGGCTCTCGAACCGGACCCGGTCGTGCGGGGACTCGATGGTGCGTTCGGCCGCTTCGGCGATCTCTGCCACTTTTTGTCGGAGCAGCCACCGCCGGCTGGGGCTGGCGGTCAGACCGGCAATGGTTTGCAGCGCGCCGAGCATCCGCGACAGGATGGCGACATTGCCTCCCGCATTCTGCCGGATCTGGTCGAAGGCTTCGCTTAACAGGCTCTCGAAGCTCGGGCCACGGGCCATCACCCGTAGCTCTCCCTGGTCGTCCATCCAGTGGGAAGTCGTAATCCGGCGCGTTGCCAACCGGGCCAGGATCGCGGTCAGATAATCCATGCAGATCACCGCGGTCGTGGTGTCGTTGATACCGGGCGACAGCGCTTTCATGGCGATGTCCACGAGCTGCCGGATGCCGAAGGCCGCATCCTGTTCCACCACACGCTGACGACCGATGACATAGGCCCCGTTCAGTTCGTTCGTCGTTGCGTCGTCCAGTTTGCCCCACTTGGCCACCGAAATCAGCGGTGTCCCCTCGACGACGAACTCGCCAATGCCGTGTTCCATACGCACGATGGTCTGGTACTTCCGCGCTAAATGCAGGAGCGCGTCCGCGTCGATACTCTCGATGTAACCAGTCTTGCGGGCCGGAACGGCAGACCACGCCTGCCCCGCGAACGCCCTCATGAGGTATCCATCCGCATCTTCTTCGGCGCCTTCACCCAGTTCCTGGGAAAACAAGTGATCCACGGCCGTGAGGGTCTCCCGTGCGGCCGTGGCAATAATGCTCGACGCCTGGATGGACTTCGAGATGTAGTGAATGAAGAAAATCAGATAGCCGATGCCGACGAACGCCAGGATCAACCCGACCAGCACCGCCAGCGACGGGACAAACGCCCCTTCGTCACCGCCTCGAATGACCCTGAGCACCACCAGGCAGTAGGCGAAGATCCCGACGAACACGCCGAGTACGATCTGATTGATACGGTCGCGCATAAAATTGCGCAGGACGCGCGACGTGTACTGGCTGGATGTCAGCGAGAGCGCCACGATGGTAATGGAGAACACCACCCCGGCCACCGTGACCATCGAGCTAGCGACGGCTGTGAGCAGGCCGCGCGCGCCGGACGCACCGGCGCCAAAGAGCAGCGGCCACCGCTCGACCACATGCAAATCAACGGTCGCGTCCACAGTGATCAGGAGGGTGGCGAGCACCACGGCGTCCAGAACGATCAACGCCGGTAAGAACCAGAAGCTCGACCGCATTTCTTGCCACTCATGGCGGAGTTTCGTGATCATTCCCGGGGGCTTTTTCGTAATGTTGCAGGTTCTTGCATCGGTTTTTCTGAGACCGTCGCCTTGGGAGCACCCAGCAAGAGATTCTCCTTATCCTTCAAAGGTTGTACCTGTCTGGCCTGTTCCTCAATGACGGCGGCCTCCCTGTATAACCCGGCTTCCGCTTTCGTGGACACCGCGGCGAGATCTTCGGGCGGCGGTTCCGTCGAGGGTCGTTTTTCCGGCATCCCAAACAGCATCGCTCGGAGAGGCAATTGATACCAGCGGTAGGTCGATCGTCGCAGCCGTTCCGGGTCAAGGGTTTGGGTCGCCGTGGTCATGGGCTGATTCCTCAATGGGTGTGGCATGGGTGATGCCACCTGGCCATGAAGCGGCCCATTGAGGCGGTGGTGAGCGAACGCCGGACATCGCGTGTCCGGAAATCGCGAGCAGACACCCTTTCCGCCCCGCTGGTCCGTGCGTTACAGAACATAGGGTTGCGGAAGCGGCATGGCGCAAGCAAAAGGCAAGGACGGGCGTTGGCGCAACGACAGACTGGGTGCTACTCCGTAAGGCGTCGGATCGGTTAGACTTTTCTCTCGTTCCCATGCTCCAGCGTGGGAATGCCGTCCGGCCGCTCCAGCGGCCTGTATTACGGACGCGACGCTGGAGCGTCGCGACCTGCTCCCACGCTGGAGCGCGGGCGCTAGAGCGGTGGACATTCCAGTTGTGCGAGATCGATGAATGGGTACGCACCCCGGTGGCGCGGATGATGGACATCACGAAGCAGAACAACGGCGGACGCTAATGAGCATGAACGAGGCGGATACCCGCTACCACCTGATCGACCCCCTGCTGCGCGCCAAAGGCTATGTCAGCCGCGCGCAAATCACGCTTGAAACCATTCTGACGCCGTCTCCCGTCGAACCCACCGGGGCCAAAGGCCGCCGCCGCAAAGGACCGGGTCGCACCGACTATCTGCTCTGTGTCCAACTCTGCGTGATGCCCAAGCCGCTGCCCATCGCCGTGCTGGAGGCCAAGAAAGAAAGTGAAGACCCGCTCGCGGGCATGCAGCAGGCCAAGGGATATAAGGACGCTTCATGATCGAAAACCGCTACAGCGCCCAAGGTCCAGAGGCGGAATTCGAACCTGGGTCGCGAAAGCGGGTGCTGCGCAATCGGCTAGGTATCGTCCGTGTGCGCGAGATGCAACAGGTGGAATCCGAGGCGCTGATCGCAGTGCAGAAGTGGGCTGTGAGTCATTTCGGGCCATCGCATCGCTTTACATCCGCTGATATCCGCGAACTGCATGGGCGCTGGCTCGGCGGTATCTATCCATGGGCCGGTCAGTATCGACAGGTGAATGTCAGCAAGGGCGGTTTCGTGTTTGCGGCGGCTGCACAGGTGCCACGCCTGATGCAGATGTTGGAAGCTGAGGAGCTGACAGCCTATACGCCATGCCGAGGAGTGGACGACTCACGGCTGATCGCGGCTCTGGCGCGTATCCATGCTGAGTTGGTGTTGATTCACCCCTTTCGCGAAGGCAATGGACGCTGTGCGCGGTTGCTGGCTTGGCTGATGGCGCTGCAAGCTGGGTTGCCGCCATTGGACTTTTCCGTCTGGTCAGGACGTGGCCGACAAGCGTATTTCGCCGCGATCCAGACCGCGATCGAGCGAGACTACGCGCCGTTGGAACGCTGTTTCAGCCGGGTGATTGCGAGGACTTTGCGCGTTTACGGGAAGGGCGCTTGACGGTTTCCGTATCCATATTCCTGAAAGGTTGGAAAATGCCTTCGATGGCGGATGAACTCGCCGCGCTCAGGCGCATGGCGGCTTCGCGCTGCTTTGGATCACGCAACCACACATTGCATTCCAACAACGAATCTTTCATAACCCCCTCCGTTTGCTACAACCCAGTGTAGTACTGCATTTAGCCGACAACAAGCAGACTCCTATCCAGAATTAGATCATGATGAACAGAAGCAGCAACCGAAAATCGCCCAAAACCATCGCCTCGACGCAATCCCTCTCCGCCTTCGTCAAAAGCATCTGCGATGTGATGCGCCGCTCCAAACTGCGCCAGCGCCTTGCAATAATTATTGTGCCGGAGCTGACCTGGATTCTGTTCCCGCGCATTCTGGACGCGCAGGAAGCCAAGGCGCGGGAAAAGGCCGAAGCCGTGGGCGCGAATTTCTCGCCCGCGCTGCACAGCCCTTACCGTTGGCAGGATTGGGCGGCCCCCTATTCCGACAAGCCCGAGCACCCGAAAACCACCCCCGATCACAACAACCCGGCCAAGCCCTTCGGCTGGAAGCGGCATGCGCGGCGGGCGGGTCGTCGTCATCAGCCGCTGGGCGCCCAGCACTCGGATGTGTTCCCAGTGCGGCCAACTGCACGACATGCCGCTTGGTCAACGCGAAATGCATTGTGCTTGCGGCAACGTCATGGATCGCGACGAGAACGCGGCGATCAACATCCTGAAGTTCGGTCTGGACACGCTCGCGCCGGACCTTAAACGCACGCAAGAGCACGGTAAGACCGCAGAGCATCGCGGCACGGGCGATGACGGCGTGAAAACGCGCTATGCCCCAGAAAATCGAAGATTATCTGGATTGGCGTAGAACGTTTACGAGCGGTCATGTTAGATCCTGTGCCTTTGCAACCTGTCGGTTGTGACCGAGCATCGCACTCGCCACGCCATTGGATACTCTCACCTCGACCGTGTGTTCCTGGCGGTCGTCCACCAGGGGAATCGCCGCGTCGTCGCGCGCGACGCCGTCCACCGTGACCCAGGTCTCGCCCTTCCCGGCGGGCATGGGCGTCACGGTGATGTGGTAGACCGTCTCCCGATAGCGGTAGTGCAGCTTGAACCCGTTCCACTCCGCGGGGAGACACGGCGCGACGTGCAGGGCG
>DAIRDI010000073.1:11998-12319 GCA_036796235.1 Candidatus Competibacteraceae bacterium
CCGCCGAGCCGGTGTACCAGGTCCAGCCGCCGCGACCGACGTGCGGCGCAACCGCGTAAACATCGGCCGCGACCACGTAGGGCTCGACCTTGTAGGTCGCCATTCCCTCGGGCGATCGCGCATGGTTCACCGGGTTGATCATGGCGAACAGTTCCCACGCCCGCGGATCGCCCAGGGCCGCGAACGCCATCGCCGCCCAGATCGCCGCATGGGTGTACTGCCCGCCGTTCTCCCGCACGCCGGGGACGTAGCCCTTGATATAGCCAGGGTTCAAATCCGAGGTATCGAAGGGCGGGTCCAGCAGTTGGATCAGTCCCTGGT
>DAIRDI010000074.1:0-12153 GCA_036796235.1 Candidatus Competibacteraceae bacterium
AACAGATTGCCGACACGAATCCGACCGAGTTCCAGCAAATTGATTCCAATCCCCAAAATCAGCAGACCGCCGGCGGCGTTGATGGCGTCCAGCACCTCCGGCTGCGACAGAAAAGCCAGTTGCGCGGCCAACAGAGTGATCCCGCCCTGCACCAGCAGCACGGGCAGCGCCGAGAACAGCACCCCCACGCCCAGCGATGAAGCCAGCGCCACCGAGGCGACCCCGTCCAGCAGCGCCTTGACCAACAACACGCTGGGATCGCCGAGCGTGCCGTCCTGGATCGAGCCGACGATGGTCATCGCCCCGGTCAGATACAACAGAGAGGCGGTGACGAAGCCCTCGACGAAGCGTTCGGAAGTGGCGCGCAGCCGCTGCCGCAGAATCTCGGCCAAGCCTTCCAGTCGTTGCTCGATGCGCAGCAACTCCCCCGTGATTCCGCCCAGCAGCAGGCAACCGGTCGCCAGCAGAACCTGCTGGGCTTCCAGCGCCATGCGCAAGCCGATGGCCACCACCGCCAGCCCCAGCGCCTGCATCAGGATGGTTTTCACTCCCGCCGGCAATCGCGACCCGGCGGCCAGACCGATGGCGCTGCCCACCACCACCGCGCCGGTATTCACCCAGGTTCCGAGCATGTCCCGTTCGCCTCATTCACCACAACAGCATCTCGATGCCCACCAGCGTCAGGAAGACCGCGAACACCTTTTTCAAGGTCTCGGTTGGGAGGGTATGAGCCAGCTTGGCCCCCAGCGGCGCCGACAACATACTGGTGACCGCGATGCCCACCAGGGCCGGACCGTAGACATAGCCCAGACTCCACGCCGGCAAATCGGGATTGTTCGATCCAATAATGATGAAACCGAGCGCTCCGGCTAACGCGATGGGCAGGCCGCAGGCGGCGGAAGTCGCCACCGCCTGGCGAATGGCGGTATTGCACCAGGTCAGGAACGGCACGGTGAGCGAGCCGCCGCCGATGCCGACGATAGCCGACACCGCGCCGATCACGCCGCCGGCGGCCAGCATCCCCGGCCGCCCCGGCAAATCCCGATGCGGCGCCGGCTTGGCGCCAAACCCCATCTGCGCCGCCATCGCCAACACGAACACCGCGAAGACTTTGCCTAGCACCGCGCTGGGCAGCGCATCGGCCACCACCGCCCCCAGCCAGGCGCCGAGCACGATACCGGGCGTCAGCCGCCAGAACACCGGCCACAGCACCGCGCCCCGCTGGTGATGGGCGCGCACCGAAGAGATCGAGGTGAGAACGATGGTGGCCAGCGAGGTGCCGATGGCCAAGTGCATGATGACCGTCTCGGTGATTTGCTGGCCGCGAAAAATCCAGGCCAGCACCGGCACGATGATCAATCCGCCGCCCACGCCCAACAGTCCGGCCATGACCCCGGCGAAAGCGCCGAGCGCCAGGTACAACAGCAGAATCAGCCACAGGGATTCCATGTCCGATGATCCTTATCGAGCCGCCGCCGCTGCGCGAAGGCGAGAAGCACACGGCTGATGTATGGTAAATTTCGCCACGAAGTGAGCGTCGATGCGCGCTGTCGCGCAAGGCGGCTATTGTAGGGCGGATCGCCGGATCTGTCCCCGTCCCGATCTCGATGATTCCACAGCACGTCGGCCATCGCCGGCGGCGTCAGAGCGAGGAGCAGGCATGAACACTAAAACCCTCTGTGTCCTGGGCGGCACGGGTTTCGTTGGCCAGCATTTGGTCGCGCGGCTGGCCAATCAGGGACATCAGGTCAAGGTCTTGACCCGTCACCCACAACGGCACCGGGAAATCGAGGTATTACCCGGCGCGACCCTGGTCAGCGCGGACGCTCACGATCCCGCGGCTTTGCAGGAACAGTTCGCCGGCTGCGACGCCGTGATCAATCTGGTCGGCGTTCTCCACGAATACGCCAAGCAAACCTTCCGCGCCGTTCACGTCGAACTGCCCGGCAAAATCGTGGAAGCCTGCCGGGCGGCCGGGGTCAAGCGGCTCCTGCACATGAGCGCCCTGCACGCCGACGCCGCCAAGGGTCCCAGCCAGTATCTGTTCACCAAGGGCGAGGGCGAACAGGCGGTGTTGGTGGCGCAGGACCTGGCGGTCACCGTCTTCAAACCGTCGATCATCTTTGGGCCGAACGACAATTTTTACAACCAGTTCGCCGGCCTGCTCAAGTTCAGCCTGGTGCTGCCGCTGGCCTGTCCGAATTCCCGCTTCGCCCCGGTCTACGTCGATGACGTGGTCGCGGCGTTCGAGACCGCGTTGCGCGACCCTTCGACCATCGGCCAGAGTTACGAACTGTGCGGGCCGCAGATCTTCACCTTCAAGGAAATCGTCGAGGACATCGCCCGCATGTTGGGCCTGAAACGGTGGGTGGTCGGCTTGCCGGATGGGCTGGCGCGCTTGCAGGGGAAGATTTTCGGGATGCTGCCGGTCAAAATCTTCACCACCGACAATTACCTGTCCTTGCAGGTGGACAGCGTCTGCGCTTGCAATGCCCTGGAAGCGCTGGGAATCACCCCCCACTCGGTCGACAGCATCATGCCCATGCATTTCGCCGGCAAGATGCAGCGTCGCCGGTACGACTCGCTGCGCCGGGAGGCGCGGCGGGACTGAGACCAGCGGCTTTTTCAACTCTGAAGCCCCGCGGATTGGGTTGCGGGGCTTGCTGTTTTCGGATCGCGACGCTGAATCGCAAGCACCGCAGCGGGCGTTTGGAATTACGTTTCGCCCGTCCGATCCGCCGCCGACCCCAACGGTTCCTCCAGTTCGGTCGCGACGACCAACTGGTCATCCAGGCGCCGGTCCAGGTCGACGATCTGCCTCCGGAGCGTCTGGACCGCTGGTTCCAAGTGCTGGATGCGCCGCTCCAGACGCTCCATCTGAATGTTTTGCCACTCGGGGTTTTCCAACAACGCCACTACCGATTGCTCCAACTCAGACAGGCGCTCTTCCAATGCATAGCTAACCCGCAACAACGAACGTCCACCGCCTCCCCCATTGGCCCGAACGCCCACCGCACGCTCGTCCTCTGTCAGCTCCTGTCCCACCGCCTTGACCGTCTCCACGGAAAATTCCTGTACTCCTTCCAAGAATCCATATAACAGCAGTCGGTCGCAAAAGACATTCACCCGCCGCGGAACCCCTTGGGTGTACTGATAGATATGGGTGTAGGCATGTTCGCCGAAGCGCGGCGCGTCGCCCTCCCAACCGACCACACGTAGGCGGTGTTCGATGTATTCGCGGGTTTCCACATCGCTCAACGGATTCAGGTGACAGGAAGCGATCACCCTCTGGCGCAATTGCTCCATGCCCGGTTCTTGCAAGGTCGCGCGAAACTCCTCCTGCCCCAACAGAAAACTTTGCAGCAAAGGCGTTTCGGCAATCTGGAAATTGGACAGCATCCGCAACTCTTCCAAGGACTGGATCGGCAGATTCTGCGCCTCGTCCACCACCAACAGTACCCGTCGCCCACGGCGAGCATGATTGCCCAGAAAATCCTCGAAGTGTTTCAACAGCGTCGCCTTGCCCAAATTCTCATAGGGCAAGCCGAACGCGGCGACCACACTGCGCAGCATCTCGTCCGCCTCCAACTGCGTTGTCACCAACTGGGCGGCGACGACCTGGTTGGCGTCGAGTTCGTCGAACAGACTTTTGACCAAAGTGGTCTTGCCCGTGCCAATCCCACCGGTGATCACGATGAAGCCCTCGCCCTGACTCACGCCGTACCGTAAATAGGCGAGCGCCCGCATGTGGCCGCTGCTACCAAAGAAGAACCGGGGATCGGGACTGAGCTGAAAGGGCTTGGCGCTGAAGCCGTAATAATTGAGGTACATGCGTAGGTTTAAAAATTCATGTTGTAACGAATATTGAGACGGTTTTCGCGAAATCCCTGCTCGTCCGACTCAGCATCGTTCTGGTAATAGCGGTAACTGATCAGACCACCGGAATTTGGGGTGAACATCCGTGCCAGCCCAATGACCGATACCCAATAATCGTTCTGTCGATCTTCGCTCAGGTCGTCATGCCCCCAACCGACCCCGAGAAACGAAGCGGTGCGCGGCACCAACCGCCAAGTCCAGAGCGCGCTAGCCCCATAGTTATTCTCGTCGGACGCGGGGTCTTGGCCTTCCCGATCCTCATTGAAGACATTGATCCAGAAACCGGTGGGACCGCGTCGATAGGTCATTCCCGCGTCGAACCGCTTGCGTCGGAAATTTCGATCGCTCAACCCGGACCGTCCCTCGGAAATCACGGCTTCACCCTGCTCATCCAAGGGGAGGGGTTGACCATCCGGACCCACGCCCAGCAGACCGCTACCGAACAGTTGCTGATTATTGGTCACCTCATCGGTATAGCTTGCGGACCAAGTACTACGGCGGGCTCGATGATTGAAAGTTCCTTCCCAGCGTACGCCAGGATCGACTCCGACATCCTGATCGCGACGGCTAATCTCCAGGAGAGTACGCATGGACGGATTCCAACGCACAGCGAGTTCGTTGACATCCGGTCCATACAACCCTTTCAATTCAACAAAACGACTGGGTGACCAGATCGCGCCCAGCCCCCAAAATACACCGTTGCTGCTCTCCTCCTCAAAATCAGCGACTTGGTTGTTCTCATAACCCGCCTCAGCCAGCAAAGACCAGCGCTGATTCAGTTGATAGTTCAGTTGGCCAACAACGTTTTCTCGACGGTCATCACCGTCATCGATAGCATTCAGAACTTCGCGATCATCCTGCTTCTCTCGTTGGTAAAAGTAATCAATATTCCACTCGAGTGTGCTGAACCGGCGTCCGCTGGCAAAATTAACTTCAACAGTATGGATCTGGCTATCGGAAAGATCGGTCTGCCGATCAATTTGTTGATCGTTGATGCCGTCTTCTTCGTCGTAGAAAATATTATCATAGCGGTATCGCAGCAAGGCCTCAGCCCAACCACCTATATTTTGACGCCAGTAAGGACTAACGCCGAAACGATGCGCGGTTGCTTGATTTTCCGTCAGCGCGATATTGCTGAAGATACCCGTTGGACCGAACAATTCCGAGGCGCCAGGCAGTCCAAAATCGACGTTGTTGAATAGATCCAAGCCTGAAGATGTACCACCGCGCAGTCCCAAGCCGCCAACATCGGTTCGGCCGCTGGAATCTATGGGCACTTGCGAAATCGAGCCGTATGCGTCCAGAAACAGGTTTTTTTGAATGAGTTCAGCAGTACCAAATGTCTGGAGGAAATGATTAATGGTGTTAGCATCACTGTTGTTGGCATACATTAATCCTTGCGCGGTGTAATCCAGCCGCAGATCGAGCCGACCACCCCGTTTGCGCACGGAAACGCCAGGGTCCACCTGAAAAACGAAATCGTCCCGTGCTTCGTTGGCTGGCGCCAAATTGATATTATCGGTGTAAGTTGTACCAACGCTGATCCGTGGAGTCACCCGCCACCCTCCGGGTCTGTCATCGGTTCCTTGCGCCCAACCTGGCGAGCATGTGCATCCGAATAGCGCCACAGGAAGGAACGAGCGTAAAAATATCAAGCGCATGAGCTGTGATCTATCCTGTTCGCGATTCCCAGATTTCATTATCTCATTCCAAATCTCATTCCAATGCCGCTCGTCAGCCTAATGGATTACCGTGCTTCGGACTCTTTGTCTCTATTATGAACATCCTGATAGCCATAGCCATAGCCATAGCCATAGCCATACTGCTTGGAAGCAAAAACCTCGCGGGCTTTATTCAAAACGAATCCAATCATCTGATTGGGATTCAGCATGTTCAACGCTTCCCTAACTTGAGATTGAGCGGTTCGCTCCGCCTCGACAACCACGATGACCTGACCCATAAGACTAACCAATATACTGGCTTCAGTCGTAGCCAACAAGGGTGGTGCATCAAAGATAATAATTCGGTCAGGGTAACGCTGGCTCATCTCAACCGTCAGTCGGCGCATGTTGTCGCCAGCCAACAGTTCAGCGGATAAGTGATGCTTGCTACCAGCTGGCAACACCGTCAGCGAAGGAATGCTGGTATTAATTAACACATCGGCCAAATCCAGTTGGTCGTCGATCAAAAAGTCCACCAAACCATACTCAGCTTCGAATCCCAGAGTCTTTGTCACCGATGGCCTGAGCACATCGGCATCCACTAGCAAAACCGTGCGATTTCGCTCAGTGGCAATACTCAAGGCCAGATTACAGGCTGTAAAGGTTTTACCTTCGCCGGGGCGGGCGCTGGTTACCGCGATCAAATTAGCATGCAGGCTGGTCATCGCTCCTTTGCCATCGATGTTCATGAGCAAGGGTCGTTTGATATGACGATACTCTTCCTTTATCTGGCTGCGCTGGGTATCTGGCACCAGCAACCTTGCGGCACGAATCTGTTCCAGATCCAGCATCACCGACCGTTGGGTACGCTTAGTGGTTGACGCAGCGACCCGCACGACAGGTGGCTCACCCACTATCCCCGAGGCTCTTTCAATGATGTCACTCTTGGCGGGAAGAGCATGGGTTGTCGTCACCGGAGACACGACCGGATTCAGCGAACGCCCAAACATAGCTTTTTCGATGCTATCCATTTACATGCTCTCCTGCACACACGGCTTCCACCTTCATAAGATTCCAACTCTCTCCACGATAACCAAACCCGCATATCCCAATAGCAATATTCCGGCCAAGGAACTATAAGCGACAATCATCCGCCGCTCGCGGCGCAAGGTTTCCGGCGACAGGACAGCGCTCACACTGCCAAACACCGGGATATCGGTAATCCGCGCGAGGCTAGCTCGACTGTCAAAGGTCGGCCAAAGCTGCGCGATCAGAAAAGCCAGTCCGACTCCGCATCCCAATCCTGCTGCTAACACCATGGACATTAGTAAAAACCGGTTAGGCCCAGTTGGATTTGGCGGTACTCGAGGAGGATCGATAACCCTGAAAAGAACATCCTGCTTGGATTGCTCGGCTTGTTCGGATAACCTGAGCGCTTCTCTTCGGGATACCAGTTCATCATGCTGATTACGGTTGATTTCATAGTCGCGATTTAGAGCTGCCAAGTCAGCTTCAACTTGAGGTAAAACATTCACTTGCTCCTGTAAATCCGCATATCGCTTTTTATACTCTTCGACCTGTACCCGCAGCGAGGCGATATTGGCTTCTTCCTCAGCCATTTTGACCCTTAACTCATCATAGAAGGAATAGGTTCTTGGACCGCGCACACCACTATTAACATTAGTTTCAGTAAGACTGGCCGCATACTGAATACGTTCTTGTTCGCGCTGTTTTTTAAGATCGGTTATGGTTTGACGCAGAATACCGACATCCGGATGTTTATCGGTATACTGGATGAGTAGCTCATCAAGCTTTTGCTCTAGACCTTGAATTCGCTCGTCGATAGGTAAAACAATCGTTTTTTCACCCTCACCCCTGAGTTGTTGCTGTAAAGCCTCGCTAAGCCGGCTCTGCAGAGAATTACGGCGATTTTCCGCTTGAGCAAGTTCCAGCCGCGCTTTCTCCAAATCGGCCGCCACCTGTTGTGTGCGAGTGTAGTACGTCTGACCTTCTGAAGGCATCCGACCGGCATTCTTGATTTTGAAGTCCCGTAAATTATTTTCAGCCTCAACCAGTCGTAACTCATATTCTTTGATCTGCTCTCCCAAAAACTTCTGGGCAGCGTCAGTGCCTTCTTGGGTACTTCCGACCAAGTTTTTTTCGAAAACCGTTACCACAGTCTGTACTATCTTCTTGGCCAACTCCGGGTCACGGTCTTGGTAGTTTATACTGTACAGGTCTTTTTCTCGCCCGATGCTCGTGAAATCGATTTTTTCCTGCAATCGCCCCAATAGCTGTTCCATCGCCTCAGAATCCGTAGCTTGCGCATCCAAGCCAATCATCTGGGCGATTTTTTCCAAATTCGGACGGCTAAACAGGGTGCGAGTAATCAGTTCAACTTGGGCATTTGGATTCAGATCCACCGTCAGCCCCTGCAGTACGGGGCGCAGAACAGTCTGAGCGTCCACGTACACTCGCGCCGAAGCTTGGTACTGATCGGGTAGCGTGAATACTCCAACCCAACCGATCACACAAACCAGCCAAGCGCAAGCGAGAGCGTACCAGCGATTACGCCAGATACCTCGTAGATATCCCAACATCACATCAATCAATTCGTTCATAGCCGCACCCTCTGGGCTAAGCCGAGCACGAGGTCTAAAACCAGGACTCTGGAACGATCAGAATATCACCCGGCAGCATGTCGACGTTTGCGGTGATATCGCCGTTAAGTAGATCGTTTACGCGAACCACATACTCCTTCAGTTCGCCGTCCACCATCCGCACCAGCTTGGTCTTGTTACCAGCAGCGAACTCGTTCAAACCACCGACCACAATCATCACGTCCAGCAAGGTCATTTGCTGTCGGTAGGCGATCGCTTGCGCGCTGGCTACCAGACCGCCTTGTGAGCCGCCCGTCTGGGCCACCTGACCGACCACGCGAATCTGCTCGCTGTAAGGGCCAATGCCGCCCGCGACAATCACGGTAACAATCGGCTGGCGAATGTAGGTTTCCAGCGCTTTTTCCAAATCGCGGGCCAATTCGTTAGGCGTTTTGCCACTCGCCTGCAAATCCTCCACCAGTGGGGTCGTAATCTTGCCATCGGGGCGGACGGTTACAGTCTGCGAGACTTCTGGATTGCGCCAGACGAAAATCTGCACTTGGTCACCTGGCCCTATGAGGTAATTATAGGTCTCTGGTGAAGTCGTCCTGAAACCATAACTCGTTGAAGGCGCAAGGCTTTGCTGACTGGCGCAGGCACCGAGCGCGAACAAGACCAGCACCGATATCCCAGCATTAGCCCATTTTCCGAACATCCCAAGCTTCCGCATCTCCGTCACCACCTCATTGGACCGGAACTTCTATCTCCGACCACCGCCAAACTGGCAAGCCAATAGCGGTGCGCGACCCTGTCACCATACTTCCCCCCGCCCTTCCCTCGATGATTAGCAGATCGGGAGAAGATAGGACTCCCCATAGTCTACACATTCCTTTTCCCATAGCCACTCGAAAAATCATGGTTCCGCATGCCATTTTCATTAAGGTCCATAACTTAAGCAAACATTATGCCGAGGGCGACCAACAACGGCACATCTTCGCAAACCTGAATCTTGAGATCGGCCGAGGCGAATTTGTCGCACTGCTCGGCCAATCCGGTTCTGGTAAATCCACACTGCTCAACCTGCTCGGCGGAATCGACCGGCCGGATACTGGCCAAATCTGTATCGCTGGCCAGACTCTGACGGACTTGTCTGAAGCCGAACGCACCCGCTTCCGCCGACGACGCATCGGTTTCGTGTTCCAGTTCTTCAATTTGATTCCAACCCTGACCGTCGAGGAAAACCTGCTCCTGCCGTTGGAACTGAACGGGCTAACGACAGTGGAACGGCGTGATCGCGCCTTGGAACTGTTGGATCAGGTGGGTCTAGGCGACCGCCGGCACAGTTTCCCGGAGCGACTATCGGGCGGCGAGCAGCAGCGGCTGGCGATCCTTCGGGCGCTGGTCCATGAACCCTGGTTACTGCTCGCCGACGAACCGACCGGCAATCTGGACACCGCAACCGGTGAACGAGTTCTGGAGTTGTTGCTCGCCCTGCATCGCCAAGCGGAAACCACGGTCGTCATGGTCACCCACAACCGGGACATCGCCAACCGCGCCGACCGGTTGCTGGTACTGGATGCCGGCCAAATCCGGGAGATCGCGGCTTGACACCATTGATCTGGCGGGCGCTGCTGCGCCATCCGCTCCGCCACCCCTGGCAACTGGGGCTGGCGATCCTGGGTATTGCGCTGGGTGTGGCGGTGGTCCTGGCGGTGGATCTGGCCAACGCCAGCGCCCGCAAAAGCTTTACGCTGGCCATGGACCGGATCACCGGTCAGGCGACCCATCGCATCGTTGGCGAGAGGGGCGTTCCCGAGACGGTGTACGCGGCTGTACGGCTGGAGCGCGGCGTTCGTCAGGCTGGGCCAGTGGTGACTGGTTATCTGCCCCACGCCGACCAGAAAGGTCAGTTACTGCAAATTCTCGGTGTCGATCCATTCGCGGATGGACCGTTCCGCGAACCCGCCGCCGATCTTACTGGCGGCGATTTTAATCTGACCGCGCTGGTGTTGGAACCGGACGCCGCCCTGCTACCCCAGGCACTGGGCGAGCAGGTCACGCTGCGGCGCGGCGAACAACGGTTCACTTTGAAACGGGCCGGTACGCTGGAGGGGCCAGAACTGGATGGATTGATCGTCACCGACCTCGCCACCGCCCAAAACCTGCTCGGCCGACTTGGATTCCTCAGCCACATCGACCTGATCCTTCCCGAGGGACCGGCCGGCGAGCGACTGGCGGCGGAACTGCGGGACTGGCTGCCGGCTGGCTTGCGGTTGGAACGCCCCGCCGAGCGCGATCAGGCGACCGTCGATCTCAGCGCCGCCTTTTCCCTGAATCTGACCGCCATGAGCCTGTTGGCGCTAATGGTCGGTATGTTCCTAATCTACAATGCTATTACCTTCTCGGTAGTGCAGCGTCGCCCTCTGCTGGGGATGCTGCGAGCCTTGGGCGTCAGCCGCCGCGAACTGTTCGTTGGGGTCTTGGGCGAGGCGTTGCTGCTCGGCGTGATCGGCACGGCGCTGGGCGTGGTGCTGGGCATCTGGCTCGGTTCCGGGCTGGTGCATCTGATCACCCGCACCATCAACGATCTGTACTACGTGCTGAGCGTCCGCGAATTTTTCATCACGCCCGGGTCGCTGGCCAAGGGCGTGGGGTTGGGGCTGCTGGCGACGCTGGCGGCAGCCTGGCTGCCGGCGCGCGAAGCGGCTGATGCGCCGCCCGGCGCGGTGCTGAGCCGCGCGCATCTGGAAACCCGCTGGCGGGCCGCCCTGCCCCGTCTGCTCGTCGCCGGAGGGCTGCTGCTCGTCGCCGGAGGGCTGGTGCTGGGCTTCTCTTACGATCTAGTCTCCGGTTTCGCCGGGCTATTCCTGCTGCTGCTCGGCTGCGCGTTGCTGACGCCGCCGGCCGTGGTCGGCCTGGTCTGGCTGAACCAACCCCTGACTCATCGATTGGGCCTGCTGGCGCGGATGGCCAGCCGTGATGTCACCCGCCACCTCAGCCGCACCGGTATTGCGGTGGCGGCGTTGATGGTGGCTTTTTCCGCCACGGTCGGCGTGGGCGTGATGGTGGACAGTTTCCGGAGCGGGGTGGTGATCTGGATCAGCGATTTCCTGAACGCCGACCTCTATCTGGCCCCGCCCGCCCTTGAGGACGGCGACCGTGCCGAAGCGATCGCTCCCGAAGCGCTGGCCCTGTTGCGAAACACGCCGGGGGTCGCGGCGATCTCGACCTACCGAGGGGTGAAAATCGATCTGGCGGGACGGCCGGTCACCTTGATCGCCGCCGAACTGGCGCCCGCCGCCCAAGCCGGCTATCACCTGATCGACGGCGACCCGGAAACCGCCTGGCGAGCGTTCCAGAGCGGTGAAGCGATCCTGATTTCCGAACCGCTGGCCTACCGGCAACGCTTGCGGACCGGCGATCTGTTGGAATTGCCCACCGACCGGGGAGCGCGGCGTTTCCCTATCGTCGGGGTATTTCTGGACTACGGTTCGGAACACGGGCGCGTCCTGCTGCACCGCGCGGGTCACGCCCGCTATTGGGAAGAGGCAACGGTGGGTTCGGCGGCGGTGTTCGCCGCGCCGGGCGAGGATTTACCGGCCCTGCGCGACCGCTTGCAGGAGCGGCTGGGACCGGTGCAGCCGTTGCTGATCCGCTCCAACCGGGACATTCAGGCGCTCACCATGGCGATTTTCGACCGCACATTCACCATCACCCGCGTGCTGCGGCTGCTGGCGATTCTGGTGGCGGTGGTCGGGGTGCTGAGCGCCCTGCTGGCCCTGCAACTGGAGCGGGCGCGGGAATTCGCGGTGCTGCGCGCCACCGGGATGACGGCGGGCCAAATCGGCGGCGTGGTGTCGTTGCAAACGGGGTTCATGGGCGCCGCCGCCGGCTTGTTGGCGCTGCCGACCGGGACGCTGCTGGCGGCGATGCTGATCTTCGTCATCCATCGCCGGGCCTTCGGCTGGAGCCTGCCGTTTCAGGTCGATCCCGTGTTGCTGCTGGAAACCGTGGCC
>DAIRDI010000075.1:0-12153 GCA_036796235.1 Candidatus Competibacteraceae bacterium
CAGTACTGGATCACCGCAGCGCATCCGTTGTTGCCACGCCAGCATCCGCTCGTCATTCTCCCCGACGCCCGCGCTTACACCCGGCCCGAGATCGGCGGCCTCTTATTCGGGTTGCGCGAGACGCGTTCGGTCAGCGTGGACCCTCGGGACATGCCCGACGATCTCGCCAACCTGGGTTTCGGCGACGACCGGGGTTGGGAGTCGCTCGGTGAAGGCGCGGCGCTGTTGGAGCGTTTCCTGCCCGCCTTGCCCGAACTGGCGATTCAAAGTTATATCACCGGTCCCTCCACCTACACGCCGGACGGATTGTTCGTGCTGGGCGCGACGCCGGGCGTGGCGGGATTGTTGTTGGCGACCGGCTGTTGCGGGGCGGGCATCGCCGCCAGCGGCGGCATCGGTCGGGCGGTGGCGGCTCTGGCGGCCGACGAGGAACCGCCCTTCGATCTCGGCGCCTTCCGGCCCGACCGGTTCGGGGTGGTCGATCCCTTCAATCCCGATTTCCGCCGCCGTTGCGCGCAGGCCCGCTCGGGGAAAAGATCCGGCTGATGGTTTCAGAGGCGTTTTGGTACGGCCTCTGGCGGATTGACCCATTGAAAAATAACCATTCTGATTTTTCAGAGAATTCCGACTGGATTTTTAAAGACGCGCGGGCCGTGGATTTTCCGATGCGGTTTCGGACGCGGCGATCTCGCGGGGGTTCCTGCTTCGGATGTGGATGTAAGATCCGCCAATTATGGTCATATTTCGCTATTTTTTTAGCTATAATGTGACCACATTGATAGAAGGAGCGTCCCCATGCGTGTTGCCGTTCACGAACTGAAAGCCAGCCTTTCTCGTCTGCTTTCCCTGGCGCAGGGAGGAGAGGTGATCGAGGTGACTTCCCACAATCAGCCCATCGCCCGCATTGTGGGGGTTCCCCGGTCCGCCGAGGAGGGGTTGCGTGGATTGATCGCCTGTGGCGCGCTCTCATGGAAGGGCGGGAAACCACGGCTGGCGCCACCCTTGGCGCTGGCCGCGTCCGGTCGGTCGGTCAGCACCATGGTGTTGGAGGATCGGGGTTGATTCTGTTTTGCGATACATCGGCGCTGGTCAAGCTATATGTTCAGGAAGATTCCAGCGAGGTCATGCAAGCGGCCGCCGAATCGGCTGCGGCGGTGGCGGTCTGTCGGATCGCCTGGGCGGAAATGATGGCCGCGTTAGCCCGTCGTGGTCGGGAAAATCCCGGCGATTCGGCGGTGATCGAGGCCGTCCGTAATCGGTTGCGAAACGATTGGGACGACTACGTCGTGATGGAAATCACGCAATCTTTGGTGGAGTTGGCGGGCGACTATGCCGATACCTTCGCGCTGCGCGGTTACGATAGCGTACAGCTTGCCGCCGCGCGCCTCCTTCATGAGGCCAGCGGCGAGGACCTCCAGTTCGCCTGTTTCGACGCGCGCTTGAACAAAGCCGCCAAGGTGCTGGGGCTGCTGCCGTAAGCCAGCTCGCCATATTTCGCGAAATTCCAAGGGCCCTCGTCCGGCCACTGCCGAATAGCGAATCTCGGTGACCGCGCCATTCAGGATCAGGATCTCGGCTTTGGCTTCAAGCCCCTGAAATTAAAAGGGCTGGTCGTGTTAATCGGGTAGATAGTCCCGGTCCAGGGTCTGATCGAGGGTAAACACGCAGGAGCGGGGGAACAGACTCCGCTCCAGCCCGGTCTCGGTTTCCGCTTTGAGGCAGGCGTCGGCATAAGCCTCGGCGAACAGTTCGTTGCGTTGCGCCCTGAGACTGGGATTGTCCCGCAGCAGTTTGTCGATATCGACCCGTTGGTTGCGGATCGTGATGCTCCAGTTCTTGCCGCGGCGTTCGGGCTGATGGCGCCACTCGAGCAGATGCCGCAGCAGAATTTTCAGGCGGTTGCCCAACTCGCGGCGTTCCGAACGGCCCAAGGTCTCAATCTCCTCCGCTAAATGCTCCAGATCCAAACGGTCGAGCTGACCCTGACGCAACAGCGCGGCCTGCTCTTGGGTCCATGCGTAAAAATCCTGCTCGTGGCCATGACCATTCCCGCCGTGGATACCGCGCAGCAGGAACACCGCCATCCGCGTTCGGGTGACCGGATCGAGCAGGCAGTAACGATTGTCGCCGCAGTCCGAGGTAACGCCGGCCGCCCGGATCGTCGCGATGGTCTCCAGGAAGTATCGTGCGTGTCGACCGCTTTCCAAACCGGCGGCAAGCCGGGTAAACCATCCGACCTGTCACCAAACGGCAACAAAACCTCGTTACCTTGGCACGATCTTGCGCGCCCCATCGCGCGCCTTGTCAGCCCCACCATCACGACAACGAACGAGGTCCCGCCATGACAATCCCCAAGCTGGTCCAGTCGCTCCTGTGCGCCGTGGCCGTCGTCGGTCTGACGAGTGTCGCTCAAGCCAAAACCGAATTGCTGGTTTACACCGCCGTCGAAGCCGACGAACTGGCCGGCTTCAAGAAAGCCTTCGAAGCCGAGCATCCCGACGTCGAGATCAAATGGGTCCGGGATTCCACCGGCATCATCACCGCCAAGCTGCTGGCCGAGCAGGCCAACCCGCAGGCCGACATCGTCTGGGGGCTGGCGGCGACCAGCCTCAAGCTGCTGGCCGACCGGGATTACTTCCAACCTTACGCGCCCAAAGGCGCGGACCAGCTCGATCCGAAATACGTGGACAGCGCCGACCCGCCGGTTTGGGTCGGACAGCGGGCCTGGATCGCCGCGCTGTGCTTCAACACCGTCGAAGCCGCCAAACACAACATTCCCACGCCCACCACCTGGCAGGATTTGACCAAGCCCGCGTTCAAGGGCCACGTCGTCATGCCCAACCCCAACTCCTCCGGCACCGGGTTCCTCGACGTGTCGGCCTGGATGCAGATGTGGGGTGAAGAGAAGGCTTGGGCCTTCATGGACGGCCTGCATCAGAACATCGCCCAGTACACCCATTCCGGTTCCAAGCCCTGCCGGATGGCGGCCTCCGGCGAAACCGTGGTCGGCATTTCCTTCGCCTATCGCGGCGCGCAAGAGAAAACCAAGGGTGCGCCGATTGAGGTCATCGCGCCCAGCGAAGGCTTGGGCTGGGATCTGGAAGCCTTCGCCATCGTCAAAGGCACGCCAAAGCTGGAAGCCGCGCAGAAGCTGGCCGACTGGTCGGTGACCCGCCAAGCCAATGAGATTTATAACCAGGGCTATGCGGTGGTCGCCATGCCGGGCGTGGCCAAGCCAGTGCCGAACTTCCCGGAAGGCATTGCCGAGAAGATGATCGAGAACGATTTCGCTTGGGCGGCCCAGCATCGCGAGGCGATCTTGGCCGAGTGGGCCAAGCGCTACGACGGCAAATCAGAGCCGAAAAAATAAGAGGCTTACATGACAACGCCCTATCTCCGCATCCGCAACCTGACCAAACGCTTCGGTGAATTCACCGCCCTGGATAACGTCGATATCGACATTCACCGGGGCGAATTCGTCTGTTTCCTCGGCCCGTCCGGTTGCGGCAAAACCACCCTGCTGCGGGCCATTTCCGGGCTGGACATCCAAACCCACGGCACGGTGGAGCAGGACGGGCGCGATATTTCCCCCCTGCCGCCCGCCCAGCGCGATTTCGGCATCGTGTTTCAGTCCTACGCGCTGTTCCAGAATCTGACCGTCGCCAGAAACATCGCCTACGGTCTGGAGAATCGCCGCCAGCCCAAGGCGGCGATCCAAGCGCGGGTTCGGGAGCTGCTGGAATTGATCGGCCTGCCCGACAGCGGCTCCAAGTATCCGGCCCAACTGTCCGGCGGCCAGCAGCAGCGGGTGGCCTTGGCCCGGGCGCTGGCGGTGTCGCCGGGCCTGCTCCTGCTCGACGAGCCGCTGTCGGCCCTGGACGCCAAGGTGCGCGTGTACCTGCGCGAGGAGATCAAGGCGCTGCACCGGCGGCTGGGCATCACCACCATCATGATCACCCATGATCAGGAAGAAGCCATCAGCATGGCCGACCGGATCGTGGTGATGCGCGACGGCCGCATCGAGCAGATCGGCACGCCGCTGGAGATCTACCATCATCCCGCCAGCCTGTTCGTGGCCGAGTTCATCGGCGCGATGAACCTGCTGCCGGCGACCCTGGTGCGCCACGGCGAGATCCAACTGGGCGGGGTGCGGTTGAATTGCCCCGTCGATGGCTTCGCGCCGGGCGCGGCGGTCCGCGCGGCGGTGCGGCCGGAGGACGTGGTCTGCACTGGCAAGACCAACGGGCACGCCAACAGTTTCCAGGCCGAGGTCCACGACATGGAATTCATGGGGCCGTTCTTCTGGCTGAATCTGAGCGGCGGCGAACTGGGCGAGCAGCGCTTGCGGGCGCAGTTGCCGAGCCAACAGGCGCGCGAGCTGGATCTGCGCCCCCGCGAGGCGATGCACCTGCACATCCCCGCCGAACACATCCGACTGTTCCCGCACGGAGCCGGGCATGGCTGAAGCGACCGCGACCGCCGCTCTACCGCGGGTGCGCCCGCGGCTGAGCCGCGACGAGTGGTTGATGGGCGGCGGCCTGTTGGTGGTCGCGCTGTATCTGGCCGTCACCCTGTTGCTGCCGCTGGCGGTGATGCTGGTGAAAAGCGTGCAGGACCGCGACGGGGTCTTCGTCGGCCTGGCCAACTTCGCGCAGTACTTCGCCAACCCAGCTTTGTCCGCGTCCATCGGCAACAGCTTGTGGGTCTCGGCGCTGGCGACGGTCATCGTCATCACCCTGGCGTTCGGTTACGCCTACGCCCTGACCCGCAGTTGTATTCCGTTCAAGGGATTCTTCCGGGTGGCCGCGATGCTGCCGCTCCTGGCGCCGTCGCTGCTGTCGGCCATCGCGCTGGTTTACCTGTTCGGCAATCAGGGCTTGCTGAAGGGTTGGCTGTTCGGCGAGAGCATCTATGGACCCATCGGGATCGTGATGGGTTCGGTGTTCTGGACCTTTCCCCATGCCCTGATCATCCTGATCATCGCCCTGTCCACTTCCGATGCCCGGCTGTACGAAGCCTCGGAGTCACTGGGGGCCAACCGCTGGCGCACCTTCACCACCGTGACCCTGCCCGGCGCGCGCTATGGCTTGATCAGCGCCACCTTCGTGGTGTTCACCCTGATCATCACCGACTTCGGGGTGCCCAAGGTGATCGGCGGCCAGTTCAACATGCTGGCGACCGATATCTACAAGCAGGTGGTGGGACAGCAGAATTTTCAGATGGGCGCGGTGGTGGCGCTGATCCTGCTGTTGCCGGCGCTCCTGGCGTTCTTTATCGAACGCTGGGCGCAGCAACGCCAAAGCTCCGCGCTGTCCAGCCGCGCCGTGCTGTACCAGCCCCGGCCCCGGCGAGCGCGCGACGGGGTACTCTTGGGCCTGGTCGTGGTCGTGACCGCGATGATCCTGGGCATTCTGGGCATGGCCGCGTTCGCCTCGCTGGCCACGTTCTGGCCTTACGATCTCAGCCTGACCCTGCGCCATTACGATTTCAGCGTGGCCGACGGCGGCGGTTGGGATTCCTACGGCAATTCGATTCGGATGGCGCTGTACACCGCGCTGTTCGGCACCCTGGTGGTGTTCGTCGGGGCGTATCTGGTGGAAAAGACCCGCGTGCTCCGACCGTTGCGCACCGCGACGCATCTGCTGGCGCTGATTCCGATGGCGGTGCCGGGGATGGTGCTGGGCCTGGCCTACATCTTCTTCTTCAACGCCTCCGGCAATCCGCTGAATTTTCTCTACGGCAGCATGGCGATTCTGGTGCTGGCGACCATCGCCCATTTCTACACGGTCAGTCACCTCACCGCGCTGACCGCGCTCAAGCAGCTCGACCCGGAGTTCGAGTCGGTGGCGGCCTCGCTCAAGACGCCGTTCTACCGCACCTTCTGGCGGGTGACGACGCCGATGTGCGTGCCGGCGATTCTCGATATCTCCATTTACTTCTTCATCAACGCCATGACTACGGTGTCGGCGGTGGTGTTCCTGTACGCGCCGCACACGACGCTGGCCTCGGTGGCGGTGCTGAACATGGACGACGCCGGCGATACCGCCGCCGCCGCGGCGATGGCGATGATGATCGTGCTCACCGCCGGCGCGGTGCGGGTGCTGCACGCCGGATTGAGCCACGGGTTGCGGCGGACGCAGGCCTGGCGGCGGCGGTAGCGGGAGAGCGCTGAGTTGGCAGGACCATCAGCCGGATAGCGTCGTTGCCCGCGGAAATGATTCTGGCGGGTCAGTTCCTGCTCCGCACCCTGGCCGCCTACCCTTTCGCCGGTTTTGAATTCCCCGGTCACGACAGGCTGTTCCCCGTTAGCTTGCCAGCGCCGCCAGTTCTAAGAGGAAGTGGCCCGTTGACATCGACCGGGACATCGTAGGCCCGAGCCGCATCGGGATGGAATTCCCGAAGGTATTCTGCAAGCGCATCCTGTTCGCCGCCGGTTTCGGAAAAGTCGGCCTGTCCGGGATCGTTCGCCTCGAAGCCTTCTTGTAGCGTTACGAACCGCGGGGCGGCGAGATTCTTGAACGGCCAACCGCTACCACAGTCGGGTCGGAAGAATTCGCTCTCCTCAGGCGCCGCGCAATCCGCCAGGAAATTCAGCGCCACCACGCGGAAGGCACGCTCGGGATCGCCCACGATCACGCCGGCGTCGACCACCAAATCCGAACGGTCTGGCGCTACCTGCACTTCGAGCCGCCGCACGCGTTGGCCGTTGGTCGCCAAGCCCAGGTTCATATCCGACCCCTCCCGAGCTGGAAGGGACGGGTCGAACTCAACCCGCAGACCGCCGACGTGGGTGAAATTGCCCAGGATCATTTCCTCGACCAAATCGCGCAGTTCGGCGGCGGTCATATCGACGAGCGACAGGCGATTGTTGAAAGCCAGCGAGGTTTGGATGGCGAGCCGTGAGATGCCGCCCTCGGGTTTGCCGAAGTCGTTGGCGGCCGGCGGCAACAGTTCGATCTCCTCCGCTGAGGTCGAGCCCGGCGGGCTGACGATTCGCCCGATCGGCGCGCGGATGCCGCCGCCATTCTTCACCGACACGACCGGCGAGTTGGCGGGATCGAGGATAGCGGCGTACCAGAGATTGACGTCCGCCGTCAGGTTGCCGAGATTGGTCTCGCGACTGCGCACGGCGGCGCGCCGGCCGTCGAGAAACACTCGGGTGATACCGAAGGCGTTGCCGTCCAACTCCCCAAGAATTTCCCCTAGCACGTCCGCCGCCTCGACCACTTCGGGGATCGGTGCGGCGTCCAACGACGCAATCACCGCGGGGATGGCGGCCCAAGCGCCGTTCTGGGCGGGATCGAAACGCTCGACGAGGATGCGGCCGTCGGCGTCGAATTCCACCACCAACCGGCCGAGATACTGGTAGTCGGCGTCGGTATTCACCAGCAGCACCGGTTCGTTGGTCGGATTGGAAACAGCTTGGATCGTCGGTGTCGATGGTCCATTTTTCTGGATTAACAGGCTGTTCACAGGAACCTGCTAGGGTTTGCGCGCGCTTTGCTAAGCGCAACCAGCGCGGCATGCGAACCGCGCTGTAGCCCCATAGCCATCAGTGAATCGAGGAGCCCGAAAATGTCCAGAACTGTGTCACGCGCGCCGCTGTTGTCGCTGTTGCTTGCCCCTGCGCTCTGCACCGCGGATGTCTCAGGCGTGGAACTAATCGGGTTCGCGTCCTTACCCGCCGACACTTTCGCCGAGGGTCCCCCATCGGGCAACGGCATCAGCGCCAACGGTCGCACCGGTCCCTTCCCCGGTCAGCCCGTCCAGGGCTTCAGCGGGGTACAGTTCGCACCTAACGCCGCCGATGCGTACTGGTTCCTTTCGGATAACGGCTACGGCAGCAAGGCGAACAGCGCCGACTACCTGCTGCGCATCTATCAGTTGCGACCGAACTTCCGTACCACCAGGGGTGGTGACGGGTCGGTGGCCGTGGAAGGTTTCGTGCGGCTCTCCGACCCCGATGGCAAAGTGCCCTTCCCAATCATCAACAAGTGGACCACCGAGCGCTTGCTCACCGGAGCCGACTTCGACGTCGAATCCATGGTGCTGGGTGACAATGGCGAGATCTGGATCGGCGACGAGTTTGGGCCTTACGTGCTCCGCTTCGATGCCGGCGGGCGGCTGTTGGAGGCGCCGATTCCAACCCCCGATCTCGACACGGCGGGGAAACTCGCCGCCGGTGAAGTGCGCTCTCCCGACAATCCGGATCTGACCGATGTTTCCGAGGCTAACCTGCCGAGATCGCGGGGCTTCGAAGGCATGGCGTTTCGCCCGAATGCGAAAACGCTGTATCCGATGTTGGAAGGTACGGTGGAAGGCGATCCGGCTGGCGCGCTGCGCATTTACGAGTTCGACGTCAACCAGTCCTCGTTCAAACGCTTCGTGGGCTTTTATGCGACCGAGGTGCCTGGCTACGCGATCGGTGATTTCACACCGATCAACAATCAGGAATTCCTGGTAATCGAGCGCGACGGCGGGCAGGGAGCGAGCGCACAATTCAAGAAGATCTTCAAGATCGATATCACCAAGCTTGACAAGGCGGACTTCGTCGCCAAGGAAGAAGTAGTGGATCTCCTGAACGTTAGGGACCCCTACGACCTCAATGGGGATGGTTCCACAACCTTTAGTTTTCCGTTCGTGACCATCGAAAATGTGTTGGTGTTGGGGAAGGACGCGATCCTGGTTGCCAACGACAACAATTATCCGTTCTCGGTCGGCCGTGGTCCCGATATCGACAACAACGAAATCATCGTGCTCAAACTGCCTACCGAGCTGCGAGCGAACCCGCTGTTGGTTAGGAACGCTGGCAGGAAACCCGGCGGCAGGTAGCCTGCTTTACCGTCAACTTTCGTCGACCAAAACTGTCAGCAGGCTCGTTTAAATAAATAACTGTCTAATTTTATTTAATTTTTTTTTAATTTTGAGCTGAATTTTACGACCCCAAAAGAAATTCATGACTAATTGAGGAATCTTTTGCCAGCCTCTCGGCGGCCGAACCCGGCCCCGCGCATGACATCGCCGCGCGTCCGCTCGCCGGTGATGCCGAAGTCGTCGTCGTTGACCAGGATCAGCGCGCCCTGCTGCATGAGGCTGAGCCCCTCGAGCTTACGGGCGAGCTGGGGCTCCGCAGCCCTTGCGCAACTTCGACACCTTTCATCTCGCCTTGAGTTCAGCGCGCTGAAAGTGATGACGAACAGCGTGGTCGTCATGGACGGGGTTTCCGGTGGGTGAAAAATGCGGTGTTTTGCTTTTCGGCGGGCGAAGCTGAAAAAAAGAGGCAACCCAGCGGCTCGCCATTCACTGACTCCAGCATCCGGTAGTGCGTCTGAGTTGTCGGCTGCTGTCTCAGCCGATCAGCGTGTAGATCAGCCCCAGCACCGCGCTGGCGCCGATGACCTTCAGAATATCCTGCTGGTATTTCCACAGCGCGAGAAAGGCGGCGATAGACATTAGGGCGTAGAACCACTCGAAGCGGCCGGCGAAGGGGGTAGCTTCCGTGGCCTGCGGCCACAACACATGCCAGCCGAAGAAAAGCCCCAGATTGAGGATCACGCCCACCACCGCCGCAGTGATTCCGGTGAGTGGCGTGGTGAATTTGAGGTTGCCGTGGGTGGCTTCCACCAGCGGCGCGCCGATGAGGATGAAGAGGAAGGAGGGTAGAAATGTGAAGAACGTCGCGACGGCGGCGCCGGCGAATCCTGCCCAGGCCAGATGGTCGGGACCGAAGATCTGTTGGTTCCAGGCCCCGACGTAGCCGACGAAGGCTACCACCATGATGAGCGGCCCCGGCGTGGTTTCACCCAGCGCCAGGCCGTCGATCATCTGCGCGCCGCTGAGCCAGCCGTAGGTTTCCACACCGCCCTGATAGATATAGGGCAGCACGGCGTAGGCGCCGCCGAAGGTGACCAGGGCGGCCTTGGTGAAGAAGATCCCCATGTCGCGCAGCACGGGGTGGTCGAGAACCAGCAGCGCCATGCCCCAGATCGCCACGCCGGCGGCGATGAGGAGCGCGAGGCGCAACGGCTCGAACCGGGCATGCGCGGGCGGTGGGGTATCGTCGTCGATCAGCGCCGGGCCATGGCGCTTCCCGGTGGCGCCGGGCCCACCGCCGACCGCGAACAGCGTCGGGGCGATGCGCCCGCCGAGATAACCCAGCACGCCGGCCGCGAGCACGATGTAGGGGAAGGGTATGCGGAAGGCGAAGATAGCGATGAAGGAGGCCGCCGCGAAGCCCCACAGTACCTTGTTCCGCAACACGCGGCCGCCGATTCGCCAGGCGGCGAACAGTATGATCGCCACGACTGCTGGCTTGATGCCATCGAACGCGCCCCGAACCACGGTTATGTCGCCGTAGGCGAGATAGACGTAACTCAGGCCCGCCAGGATGAACAGCGAGGGCAGCACGAACAGCACCCCGGCCACGATTCCACCCCAAGTGCGGTGCAGTAGCCAGCCGAGATAGATCGCGAGCTGCTGCGCTTCCGGCCCCGGCAATACCATGCAGTAGTTGAGCGCATGCAGGAAGCGCCGTTCGGAAATCCAGCGCCGCTTCTCCACAAGTTCCTGATACATAATGGCGATCTGCCCGGCCGGTCCGCCGAAACTGATGAACCCGAGCTTGAGCCAGTAGCGGAACGCTTCGAGGAATGTGGGGTGGTCGGGACGCGCCGGAACGTTCGAGGTTGAATCGATCATCCGGGGTCTACATGGGGATAGGTTAGTTTATATACAGCTTCCAAGTGTCAGTCCCAACCTTCCAGCCGCCACCCCTTGGCCACGAAGGCGGGCACGAACTCCCTGGGGATGAACAGTCGGTCCTCTGGAAGGGGAATCTTGAAGTAGCTCTGCGGGCGCAGGATCAGGTTCTCGTTCTTGCTGAGATCGATGACGGGGCGGTTCGGCGCCACCCGGCGTCCCAGGTAACGAATCTCGAAGGCTTCGAATTGCAGGGGATCGGCTGGGTCGAAGACGCCGACCCCAGACGACCGAGCGACCTTGACCAAGTCCCGCGCCCGCCGCAGCGCACTCGACTGCTGCGCCAGGTCGGCGGCCAGGCCAACCGGCACGACGGCGTCCAACACCGTGTCCGCGTCGCGGAACGGCGCGATGTTCGGCCAGATGAAATAGGGTAGCGTCGCGCCGCTCTCCAGCAGGCGCTCGTTGTAGCTCGACGGGCGAGGGTTGGCGGCGTTGGTCGTCGGTTGGTTGCGGTTGATATACGCCAGGAAGCGGCCGTAGGAGTCGAAAACTTCATACGAGAAGGAGAGAAAGAAGCCAAACTCTGGCGGCTCCTGACCCAGGGCGGTCAGGTCGTTTTGTACGAGCAGGGTCAAAGCCACGCGGGCGGCTTCGCCGTGCTGGTGGTGGTTGACCGCGGCCGTGGGACTCGCCCGCGCCCGAAGGTGCGCTTCGAGGGCGGGCTCCAGAGAAAACGGGCCGAATCGCGGCGCGAACGGATCGCGCAAGTAGTCGATCCAACGAGCGTCGTCCAACGCCGGTCGCCCTTGGCCGGCGAGTTCGAAAGACTTTTCCGGCGTGTCGATGCCGAGGAAGCGAACCGCGCCGCTTCCGTCCATATGGACGCTGATGGTGTCGCCATCCGGAATTGTCTGGGTCAGGGTTTGCGTGGTTCCATCCTGTTCCTGACGGAAGCCAGCGATGCCCCGGACGTTGCCGGAAGGCGGAAGCGAGAAAAATACCCGGGGTTTGGAGGCCATGCGCGGATTCTCCTGGGCGAGCCGACGGATAAATGATAATACCGCGCCGGCGCGGTGATCGTGAGGGATTTGTCGTCAGTGATCCATGAGTTCCGTGCTGCTCGGCGGATTGTTCATCGAAACTTCATCCGGCTTTCATCCTGACGTCTTAGCGTACCCTTCCCATTGTGGATAACTCATTGGGGGTGATTCAGGACCGTGATCCGGATTTCGTCATCATGCCGGGCGATCTGGTGCGGGGTGGCGGCTATCAGCCGGGCTGGGATGAGTTCTTCCGCCACAATGCCGGCGAGTGGGGCAACGTCTTGTCATACCGCCCGATCCTTCCCGCTCTCGGCAACTGGGAGATGTTTGGAGCCATCAACGGTGGCTATGGGAGTCCGGCCGATCGTTCGCCAATCGTGCGCTCTCGGGCCAAGTACAAAGCCTATAA
>DAIRDI010000076.1:0-12117 GCA_036796235.1 Candidatus Competibacteraceae bacterium
TCGATTTTATCGGCGGGCGGGATGAAAACGGGACCGCCGTTGCCCAGCACCGGGTGGCCGGTGGCGGTGACCAGCATCCCATTCGGCTCCCGCTGCAAGTCGCCGGCGCGGGTGTAGGCTTCCTGGCCGTCGGGGGCTTGAATGGCGATCCAGCCTTCGCCCTGCACAGCGATGTCCAGTTCCCGGCCGGTGGTCATCAGTTTGCCGTAATTCAGGTCGACGCCGGTGCGTTCGGCCATGGCGTAGACCCGGGTCGGCAGGCCGTGATCGGCGAAGGCCGGCATGCTGCGAAAGTCGGCGATATCCTGACGGAAGCCGATGGTGTTGGCGTTCGCCAGGTTGTGGTTGATCGTGGCCTGCGCGAGCAAGGTTTGCCGGGCGCCGGTCATAGCGACATAGAGCATGCGGTCCATTAGTAGCGCCCCTCCTTACTCGTCAGCGGATGTTGATAATGGTTTGAGTCAGGGTGTTGTTGGTCGTGATGGTCTGGGCGTTGGCCTGAAAGTTGCGCTGGGCGATGATCATGTTGACCAGTTGATCGGTGAGATCGACGTTGGAGGCCTCCAGGGCGCCGGACATGATTTTGCCGATGTTGGCTGGTGGGTCGTTGATATCGCTGGGGGCGCCGGAATCATTGGTTTGCACCCATTGGGTGTCGCCGATTTTTTTGAGGCCCTGTACGTTGGGGAAGTCCACCAGCCCCACCCGTCCCCCCTCGGGGGAGATCGGATCGCCGCCGTCCTTACCCGTGGCGGTGATGGTGCCGTCCTTGTTAATCGTGATATTGCTGAGCGGCAGACTGTCCGCTTCGAATTGCAAAGGCCCATCGGTCCCCTGGAGTTGCTGGCCGAGATTATTGACGATTCTGCCTTCGGCATCGACTCGGAAGCTTCCGGCGCGAGTGAAGACGGTTTCTTCACCCTCCGTCAACTGGAAAAAACCGTTGCCGGTAATCGCCATATCCAAGGCATTACCGGTAGTAATAATACCGCCTTGTTGGAACAACTGATTGACCGCCTGCGTTTGTACGCCGATACCGGCGTTTTTAGCGGCATTACTGTCCACCAAATCGCCAAACTCTGCTCGCGAATTCTTGAACCCTGTGGTGCTCGCGTTGGCGATATTATGCGAGGTGGTATTCAGGTCGACAGTGGCGGCTTTAATGCCGCTGACGCCGATATACATGGACATGAGATTAATCCTCGGAATGTGCTGAGATTTTCTTTCAGCCCTCTTCCTTGGCGGGAGAGGTGCTGAAACTTAGCTGAAATTAAGTCCGGATATTCAGAATCGCTTGGTACAGTGTACCGCTGGTGTTGATGACTTGGGCGTTGGCTTGGAAACTGCGCTGGGCGGAGATCATATCCACCAATTCCTTGGTCAGTTCCACATTCGACGACTCCAAAGCCCCTGGCACCACCTTCCCCAAGGAACCACTGCCTGGTTTGCCGATAATCGCCTGACCGGATTCGTTGGTAGCGATCCAGTTATTGTCCCCTTGTCGCTTGAGTCCTTGCGTATTGGCAAAGCTTGCCAGCACCACTTGGCCCATGATCTGGGTTTGACCGTTGCTGTATCTGGCGACAATATTGCCTGATTCGTCGGCTTCGACGCCAGATAATTGGCCCATGGTATAGCCATCTTGACCCAAGTTATTGGTGATGGACTGGCTATCGAATTGCGTGGAGTCGCCAAAATTGAGTTCGATGTTCTGCCGGCCCGCGCCATTGCCAAAGCTGACCGTCGGCATCTTCATAATCGTGGGATTGACCGGGTCGGTGTAACCCATGCTGTTCGTGGCCTTGACGAGAAGACCTCGACTATCGAACGTCAGAGTGCCGATTTGGTTGGCAATGCTTTCAACATCGGCAAATTGTCGATACACGCTCCAAGTGTTATCTGCAGTCTTCCGGAAATAAAGATTGAGTGTATGATCGATGCCTATACTGTCATAAATCGACAGCGCAGTGGAGTAATCGTAATTCCTGATATCGGTTGCATCGATCGTGCTTGGATTCGCGGAAGGGCTGGTCGCTATTACACCTGTTGTTTCCGAAAAAGTTCCTGCTATTTCCTGGACTCGGGTGAAATCAGAGGTAACCGATAAAGTCGTTGCTCCCGAACCGAGTTCCGCGGTGGCGAAGGTAATGGGTATCGTCACCGCACTCAAATCCGGTCGCCCTGTAGCATCGAACGTAATATCTCCCCCGGGTTTTACATTTGAGTTGTTCAGCGTGTAGTTGACTTCCCAAGTATTTGCTGTAGTTGTCCTGGTAAAATAAGTTTGCAGGGTATGGTTGACCCCTAAACTATCATAGATTTGCTGTGAGTTGACATGATGATAAGTGCTCGGATCTGTAGGATCAAAAGGAGTTCCAGTTGCTACAGTAGTATCTATTGGAGTAGACCCTTGCCCCAAGGACACACTATACCGAACCACCGCAGTCGGTATCGGCGCTCTTTCCGAAGCATTCAAATTGATTCCCAAGTCGACCGCGCCAGTCATTTTGGGCTGCATGGTGGAGGAATCAATCCGCAAGCTGTCAACGATGCTGGTAATTTCCCGGCTGCGCAACGAGCCATTGGCTGTCAGGGTGACAATCCCAAACCCCGTGCCCTGGGTAAGATCATCGTAATCTAAATCGAGGGTCATGGCATCCGCGCCCGTCCCCAGATCCACCCCGGAAATCGACACAATACTCGTATTGTTTAGTATTTCACCCGTCGCATTCACAAAGGTCACCGTTCCCCCATTGATCGTGGATGGATTATCATCGACCTTGTGGTAGATCTGCCAATCGGTATTTGTGGCATTTTCAGCGGTTTTAAGAAAAAATGACTGGAGATTATGTGCAAAACCCTTACTATCATAAACAGCGATTGAGGTTGTATGATTGTAGGTTAAGGGGTCGTTAGCATCAAAATTGACGGGATCGTTAATAAGTCCATTACCATTCAGCGTCAGCCCCAAGGAAACCTGAGAGCTGGCGGTCGGCTCCGAGACCTGCACGGTATACCCCTGTACGTTTTGCAGGAGATTATTGACAATATAACCTTGCGTATCCGCACGAAAACTGCCGGCGCGTGTGTAGAAGATCTCTTGGTCGCCCTTCACCTGAAAAAATCCATCACCCACCACCGCCATATCAAAGGCATTACCAGTGGTTTCGATGCTACCTTGTTGGAAGGTCTGGGTGATTCGTTGCAAGCGCACTCCCAAGCCGCCGCCTTGAGCGGACATCGAATCCACCAGATCTCCGAACTCGGCCCGGGCTCTTTTAAATCCGGTCGTATTGGCATTCGCAATATTATCGGACACCACGCCTAAATCGGTGTTGGCCGCATTGATTCCCGTCAGGGCGATATTCAATGACATCGAGTAATCCTCATTAACAGGTTTGAATTAGCGTTAAAAAATTACCGAATTTCTCGGATAGCGCTCATATCGATATTACCCAAGCCCGCAAGCCGCAAGCTGGAAGACTGTCCGCTTTGGCCCACCGCGACGCTTTGCACCGGATTCCAAATTAGAGTGCCGAGTTGCTGCGCTTGCCCCGCAATGCTCGTCTCGGCGGTAATCCGATACGTTCCCTCGCCGATCGCGCCATCACCATCCCAACTAAACCCCACCTGCCCGGTCGCCTGTGGACCCATGTTCATCGCGTTCACCAACTGTCCGTTGGCGCCATAGACTTTCACCGTCAAATTGCTAACGTTATCGGGCACCAGCACTTGACCTTGCACCGGCTGACCCGGCGTGTAGTAGCCGCGATCGCTGTCCACCAGCACCTGCTTGCCCACCAGATTGGTTGCTTGAGTGGTCTGCACCGACCGCAGCGACTGCGCTAAATCATCGAAAGATCGCTGCAACTCTTGAATGCTATTCAAGGTGCTAAATTGCGCCAGTTGCCCCAGATACTCCTGCCCTTCCAACGGCTTAGTCGGGTCCTGGTTCTTCATCTGCGCGATCATCAGCCGCAGGAAATCATCCTGTCCCAGCATTTGCTTGGGCGGCGGCGGCAATGCCGGATCGGTGCTCGTCGTCGCGGTCGTATTCAGAATCGTAGTCATTTCATCAGCCTCGCTTATTCACCCAGCGCCAAAGTGCGCATCATCATCTGCTTGGAAGTATTCATCACCTCCACGTTGCTCTGATACGAGCGCGACGCGGAAATCATATTGGCCATCTCCTCGACCGGATTCACGTTCGGCAGATTCACATACCCCTCCGGGTCAGCCAACGGATGATCCGGTCGATGCTCGCGCCGCAGCGGCGTCTGGCTTTCCACGATGCCCAACACCTGTACGCCCGCCACCTCGTCCCTGGCGTCATCGAGTTTCGCGGCGAAAACGGGTTGCCGGGCGCGATACGTCGCACCCGTGCTACTGCTGATGCTGTCGATATTGGCCATGTTGCTGGCCGTGGTGTTCAGCCGCACGGTCTGGGCGTGCAATGCCGAACCCGAAATATCGATAATTCGGAACAACGACATGCTCACTCTCCTTTAATAGCTGTCATCAAACCCTTAATCCGACTGCTCATGAACCGCAGGCTCGCCTGATAGCGCAGCGCGTTATCGGCGAACGCCGCCTTCTCCTGCTCCGGCTCCACGGTATTGCCATCGAGGCTCATCTGCATGGGCGTGCGGTACAGCAGTTGGCCGGCCTTCTGTCCCGAAGGCTGTAAATGGCCGGCGTGGGTCGCCTCGAGCGTTCCCGCCCCCCCCCGCGCCTGAGCCAGCGTCGCCGCGAAATCCAAATCGCGAGCCTGATAGTTGGGGGTGTCAGCGTTGGCGAGATTGGTCGCCAAAATTTCAGCACGCCGGGAGCGCAGCTCCAAGGCCTGAGCGTGGACGCTCAAGGCCCGTTCAAAATTGATGCCCATGCTCGGGATCTCCGGTTTCGGCCACTTCCGGGACGGTTGTCGAAAAAATGACGAATTCAATGTTGGGAGGGTATGAAGCAAGGGATGTGCCGGGTTTGCAAGATTCGCCCTGTTCACTCCCCGCTCCAGCCCTCCCCTCAAGAGCGGAGGGGATGAAGGCTACGCGGCGCGGCCCACCTGACCTACAATCGCTTAAAATTTGGCACGAAAAATGCTCATTCCTTGTGATATAGCAATCCTAAATCGGTCGTGGATGTAGTGGCTGTAGGTTGGGTTAGCGCCCAGCGCGTAACCCAACACAATCAGGATGTTGGGTTACGGCCTACGGCCTAACCCAACCTACAAATCGCCTGGGAGCGCTATATATCTCGCGACCGGCTGTCAATGAGTGTAAGGAGGCGAACCCATGCGAATCCGCGCACGGTTCACGCGCATATTACTAATGAGTGGCTGCGGACTGGCGGCGCCCGCGTTCGTGCTGGCGGGTGGACCCCTTCAAAACCTGGACGCCATCCAGCGGACGGCGCGCACCTTCCTCATGGAACAGCATCGCGACCGCGCCGAACCGCCAAAAATTCGGCTACAAGCACCGGATTCCCGGTTGCGGCTGGCCCCCTGCGGCAATCCCCTGGAAGCCTTTCTGCCCAGTGGGGCGCGGACGGTCGGCAACACCACGGTCGGCGTGCGTTGTCCCGATCCCCAACCCTGGACCATCTACCAGAACGCCAACGTTCAGGTGTTCGATCGCGTGATGGTGGCCGGTCGGGTCCTGAACCGGGGAACGATTCTGCGCGCCGCCGACCTGCGCTCGGAACGCCGCGAGTTGTCCGCCCTGACCGGCGGCTACGAAACCGCGCCCGAACGACTGGTCGGCAAGCGCCTGCAACGCGCCCTGACCGCCGGCGCGGTCATCCCCCCGAACGCGGTGCGTCAGGTGCCGGTCGTCCGGCGCGGCGAAACCGTCACCATCGTCGTCGAAAACCAGGGAATGAAAGTCAGTTCCAGCGGCGCCGCCCTCGACGATGGTTACCTGGGCGAGCGCCTGCAAGTGCGCAACTCCAGCTCCGAACGCGTTGTCGAAGGCATGGTGACCGAGGGACGACGCATAGAGATTGGCCGGTAGGTTGAATTTCCGCTAAAGTTCCAGCCGGCGAGGCCGATAACAGAGATGAACTTGCCATTAACCCGATGGAGACCATCATGGCCATCAATCTCATCAACGGAATGTACGCTCCACCTGCGCGCGCCAGCGGCGGCCAGGTCGACCGGGTCGCCCCGGCGCGGCCGGATCAAGTCGGCGCCTTGCCGGACCAGCCAGTGGCCGAGGTCGATCAGGTGAACCTGACCTCTAACTCGCTCAACCTGCGCCAGATGGAAATCCAGAACGTCGAACCACCGATCGACCGGGAACGGGTCGCCGCCCTGCGCGAAGCCATCGCCAGCGGCCAGTACAAGATGGATTCGGCTCGGATCGCCAACAAGCTACTCGATTTCGAAACCCGGCTGTTTGCGTAGGAAACCGACCATGCTGGAAGCCGTGCTGCGCGAGGAATTAGCCGCCATTGAGGCGCTGCGGGAACTGCTGCGGCAGGAGTATGACGCCTTGCGGACCCGCGACGCGCCGACGCTGGAGCGCCTCGCCGGCGAAAAACAGGTCTGCGCCGACAGCTTGCGCGGTCTGGAAACCCGCCGGCTGACTCTCTTACGCGAGCGCGGACTGCCCGCCGACCCACCGGGCTGGACCACGGCCCTCGCCGCCGCCGCGCCCGCCGAACGCGCGGTTCTGGCTGAGTTGGTGGCCGCCCTGGAACAGGCCACCGCGCAAGCCCGCGATCAAAACAGCATCAACGGCGCCATCATCGCCGCCAGTCGCAGTCATCTCGAACGGGCGCTGGCGATTCTCGGCGGCCGTGATCCACTGGATTTCCTCTACGACCAGGATACTCGCAAGGTGTTTGGCGGCGACTCCGCCCCCATCGCCAAGGCCTGAACGCGGCGGCTTTCTGGTCGTCCGATCCCCGCCGCGCTTGAATGGCGGGGACCAAAAAAACGACCCGTTTGAGCGACGGGTCGTTTTTTGTTGGGCCAAAAACTCGCTTCGTACCGGCCTGGCCCCGGCGCTCCGCCCCGGCGGGACGAGTAGCCGGCCCTACCGGGACGAGCAGCCGACCGCCCCTCCTCCTCTCACGACACCACGCATTGGTTCCGACCTACCTGCTTGGCCCGGTATAAGGCCTGGTCGGCGCGTTGAAAAACGGTCTGCGGAGAATCGCCCGGCGCAAAGCCGGCCACACCGCAAGAAATCGTGATCGGCAGGCGAACGCCGGCATGCTCGAACCCGGCCTGGGCAATTCGCGAACGAATCTCATCAGCGACTTGCCAGGCCGCTTGCAGATCGGCCCCCGGCAGCAACGTAACAAACTCCTCGCCGCCATAGCGAGCGACGAAATCGGTGCTTCGCAGGCGGCTGGCGAGTTGTTGGGCGATGCAGCGTAACACGGTGTCCCCCACGGCATGGCCATGCTCATCGTTGATGCGCTTAAAGTGATCGATATCCCAAACCAGAAAGCTCAGCGGCGTGCCGAACCGGCGCCAGCGTTGAAACTCCTGTTGCAACCGCTCCTGATACGCCAGCCGATTACCCACTCCAGTTAACGGATCTCGCAGCAGCGTCGCGTTTTTTTCTTGCAAAATCCGGCGAAGCCGCTCCTTTTCCTCATTAAGTTCCAATACCTGCCGTTGGAGATCCTCAATGAGCCGATCCTGCCCGTCGGCGTCCATCCGGGGCATGCCGGTCAGAGGCGCTGGCTCTCCGCGTATCACCTTTTGGCGTTTCCGCCAGCCGCGCAAGCCGAGATGAGAGGCGGCAATGGAACCGATGACCGCCAGCGCGGTTGCCGAAACCACCCAAGGTTCGGGATTCGGCGACAGCCCCAACATATCCGCCGTTCCCCCTCCCGCCACCATGGCTGAAGCGCCATGCCAGACGCAAGCCAAGGCGAACACCTGGCCCGAGCGTTCCAGAAAGCGAATCATATTGGGGGTTTTCATAGCGATTACCTTTATTCAGTGCTCTTTCAGGAGCCACCCACGATTTTGAAGTGCTATCGACAAGGATGACGCGGAAGGTTTGGCAAAATCGATGCCAACGACCATCATTTCACTAAAAAAAATATAAATCATTAAAATTAAAACGTTATTTATTTACCATTCGCGCACTGTTCGGTGGATCAGCGCGAATAATTGCGAGGAATTTCGCTTTTCAACCTCAAAGAAGCGCGCAGGGTCAAAATTTTGACCCTGCGCGCGGCAGACAGCGGCGCCGGCGATTCGTCAAAGCATTGACGCCTTCGGCGGCGTCGGTCATCCACTTCCCCCAGCCGCACTCCACACCCCCCTATCCCCCACACGCCAGGATTTTGGCGATCCACCCGCCCCCAGCCCGGCCAACGCACCGCCAGTGCTGCTCTTTCTCTGGCCATCCTGATGAAAAATATCGATAAAAACAGACAGGTTCCGCCCGATCCACAGCGATTGGCGCGTTAGTTGCTAAGGAGGGTTTCAGCCCATCTTCCTCACGCCTCGGGAGCGCACATGGCCCAGAAAGACGACGCCAAACCATCGGCAAAAGGTTCTGGCATAAAGAAAACACTTATTATTTCAATGGGGGCCATAGTCCTGATCGGTGGCTCCATCGGCGCAACCCTGTTTCTCACCGGCGCGCTGCATCAGAACGCCGCCGCGGAGAATACTCCCGCCAGTCACGCGAGCAGCCAGCAAGCCCCGCCGCAGATGTCCAGCAAGCCTGCTCTCTACCAACCACTCGACCCACCGTTCCTGGTCAACTACGAGGATCAGGGTCTATTGCGCTACCTGCAGATCGGGATCACGGTCATGGCCAAGGAGCAGATGGTGATCGACGCCACCCTCAACAGCATGCCGCAAATCCGCAACGACCTGATCATGCTGTTCGCCGACCAGCGCCAGGAAGTCCTGGCGAGCCGGCAGGGCAAGGAAGAATTGCGCCTCCAGGCTCTGGAACAGATTCAGGAGATTCTGAACCGGGAAATCGGCCGCCCGGGCATTGAGACCCTGTACTTCACTACCTTCGTGATGCAATAGCGCCATGTCCACCGAAGAACTCCTCACCCCGGACGAGCGCGCCGCGCTCATGGAAGTCGTCTCCAAGAAGGTTCGCGGCGGCGCGGCGACGAGCGCCTTTCGGGACGGCCCTCTGCCCTACGATCTGGCCAGTCAGGATTACGCCATCAACAGCCTGCTGCCGGTCCTGGACACCATCCACGAACGCTTTGCCCACCGCCTGCGGATCGGCCTGTTCGACCTGGTGCGTCGGGATTTAATCGTGACCGTCGGCGCCATCGAACGATGCAGTTACACCGATTTAACCACCTCCCTGAGCACGCCGTGCAGCGTCAATGTGGTGAGCATGAATCCGCTCAGTGGTCCGGCCTTGTTGGTCTTCGATCAGGAACTGATTTTCATGATCGTGGACACTTTTTTTGGAGGGACCGGACGCCTGTACAAATCCCCCAGCGTCCGGGAGTTCACCACCACCGAGACTCGCTTTATCCAGCGCCTGCTGAAGCTGTCCTTCGACTGCCTGGAAGAAGCCTGGGAACCGTTCACCCGGATCGAATGCGCGCATCTGAATTCCGAGAACAAGCCGCAATTCATCACCGCGCTCAACCCGACCGAGCTGCTGGCGGTCAGCAGCGTCCACATCAGTCGCGATAATTTGTCCGGCGTGCTGCATCTGGCCTTGCCCTACTCCATTCTGGAGCCGATTCGAGCAGCCCTGCTCGACAGCCTCTGCAAGGAACACCCGAATCCCAGCCCCCAGCACACCGAGTGCCTGTACGCTGGAATCCGAGACAGCGAAGTCGACGTGCGCTGCTTTCTGGCCGGGTTCGAACTGCTGTTCAGCGAATTGTTGGGACTCAAGATCGGCGATGTCATTTCCGTCAATATCCCCTCCGAGGCGACCCTGCGGGTCGAGAATGTGCCGGTCTACAGCGGTCACTACGGCGTTGCCGAAGGCTGGCGCGCGCTCAAGATCGAACAAACCCTCGGTCTGCCGGGCGAGGCGATCGAGCCTTCGGTAGCGCCGCCGCGGGACTTCGCGCCGTTCGCGGCCACGGCCTGACCCGCGCGCCGCCCGGCTCGCCATCACCGTCCACCGATCATCACTCAGCTTTCAAGAGAACCCCGCGCCATGAGCCCTGCCGCCGAAACCCTGGAAAATCCCGTCACCATCCCCGACGGCGCCAAGGTCGCGCCGAGCGCCTACCCCGAACCCAATCTGGATCGGGTGCTGGACATTCCCATCAATCTATCCCTGGAACTGGGCCACACCCGCATGAGCATTCGCGAGCTGCTGCGGCTGAGTCAGGGCTCGGTGGTCAAACTGGATCGGCCCGGCGGCGACCCGCTCGACATCCTGGTGAACGGCTGTCTGGTCGCCCGCGGCGAGGTGGTGGTGATCAACGAACGCTTCGGCGTGCGGATCACCGACATCGTCAGCCCGGAAGAACGGATCCGGCGGCTCCGATGAACGTCGGACGCGCCATGGGTATGGCGTTGCTGGCATCGCCAGGCTTGGCGCTGGCGGCCGGCGACGAGCCGGCGCGCGCCGGGGCGTTCGCGCTCGCCGATGGTTTGGGGCTGCAAATGACCCTGGGCCTGGCGGTGGTGCTGGCGGCGGTGATCGGTTTGAGCTGGCTGCTGCGGCGTCACGCCCTGCCGCGCGGCGGCGCGATCCAGGTGCTGGGCGGTTTGCCGCTGGGGACCCGGGAACGTCTGCTGCTCGTCGAAGTGGAGCAGGTTCGCCTGCTGATCGGCGTCACCGCCACCCAGATTCAGGCTTTGCACGTTTTCCCGGCCTCCTCGTCCTCGCCGGTTTCCTTCAAAAGCACGCTGGATGCCTTACCCGCGGAGTCGCCCCATGAACGTCCGAAACCCTGAACGCGCGAATCACCGCCTCCTGACGATCGGCGGCGGGCTGTTGCTGGGGTTGCTGTGCGGGTGGTTGTCGCCGGCCTTGGCCGCGCCCGCCGGCTTGCCGGCCCTCACGGTCACGCCGGCGGCGGATGGGGGCGAAACCTGGTCGCTGAGCCTGCAGATCCTGGCGCTGATGACGGCGCTGACCCTGTTGCCGGCGGCGCTGATGATGATGACCGCCTTTACCCGAATCCTCATCGTCCTGGCTTTTCTGCGCCAGGCGTTGGGGACCATGCAAACCCCCTCCAACCAGATTCTGGTCGGCCTGGCGCTGTTTCTAACCTTTTTCATCATGGCGCCGGTCTTCGAGCGCATCAACGAGCGGGCGCTCGTCCCGTATTTGAACGAAACCCTGACCTTCGAGGAAGCCGTGCGCGAAGGCTGGCAACCGTTGCAAGAATTCATGCTGGCCCAGACCCGGGAAAGCGATCTGGCCCTGTTCGTGCAACTGTCCGGCCGGGAAGCGCTGGAATCGGCCGATCAGGTGCCATTTTCGCTGCTGGCTCCGGCCTTTATCACCAGCGAACTCAAGACCGCCTTCCAAATCGGCTTCATGCTGTTCATGCCGTTCCTGATCATCGATCTGGTGGTGGCCAGCACCCTGATGGCGATGGGCATGATGATGCTGTCGCCGATGATGATTTCCTTTCCATTCAAGCTGATGCTGTTCGTGCTGGTGGATGGTTGGGGCCTGATCATGAACACGCTGGCCGCCAGCTTCTACATTCCCTGAGTTCCTCAAAAACGCCCCAAATTCCCCCATCCCGGAGACCCTCATGACCCCGGAAACCATCATCACCATCGGGCAACGCGCCCTGGAAACAGCCACCCTGCTGGCGGCGCCGCTGCTGCTGACCGCTTTGGCGGTCGGCGTGCTGGTCAGCCTGTTTCAGGCCGCGACCCAGATCAACGAAATGACGCTCACCTTCGTGCCCAAGCTGCTGGCGCTGGTGGTGGTCCTCCTGCTGGGGGGATCGTGGATGCTGGGACTGCTCGTCGACTATACCCGGCGCCTGCTGCAGGACATCCCCAATCTGATCGGCTAGCGCCATGCACTTCACCAGCGCCGAAATCGCCGCCTGGGTCGGAAGCTTCCTGTGGCCGCTCACTCGGGTCGCCGCGTTGCTCAGCGTGGCGCCGATTTTCGGTTCGCGGACGCTGCCGCGCCGGGTTCGGCTGATGCTGGCGCTGGCGCTGACTTGGGCGATCCTGCC
>DAIRDI010000077.1:0-12079 GCA_036796235.1 Candidatus Competibacteraceae bacterium
ATCCGGAACGCCGAGGGCCTGATGGAAGCCTGCGAAATTCTGTTTGAAGATCAGGCCCAGGAGAAATTCGCCGAGTACTTTCCGGAGGCGTCGGCAGCGTGGTCGCACGGTAACTGAAGCGGTTAATCCAATGTGAAACAAAAAAAGGCGCGTCGAAACGCGCCTTATTTATCTTGCCTAAAGCGTCAGTTCGGGTTGTCGTTCGCCAGCCAGCGATGGAAGAAGCCGGCCAGCGCCGCGCCGACGATGGGCGCGACCCAGAACAGCCACAACTGCTGCAAGGCCCAGCCGCCGACGAAAATCGCCTGGCTGGTGCTGCGCGCCGGGTTGACTGAGGTGTTGGTGACCGGAATGCTGATCAGGTGGATCAGCGTCAGGCACAGGCCGATGGCGATCGGCGCGAACCCGGCCGGGGCGTTCTTGTGCGTGGCGCCCAGAATGACGATCAGGAAGATGAAGGTCATCACGATCTCGGTAATCAGCGCGGCGGTCAGGTTATAGCCGCCCGGTGAATGCTCGCCGAAACCGTTGGCCGCGAAACCACCGAGCGTCGTGAAGTCACCCTTGCCGGTGACGATCAGATAGATGATCGCCGCGCCGGCGAGGCCGCCGAGCACTTGGGCGATGATGTACGGGACCAGGTCGGCAACCGGAAAACGGCCGCCCGCCCACAGACCGACCGAAACAGCCGGGTTCAGGTGGCAGCCGGAGATGTGGCCGATGGCGTAGGCCATGGTCAGCACGGTCAGGCCGAAGGCCAGCGACACACCGACCAGGCCGATGCCGAGGGGGTAATTATCCGGTCCCAGGAAAATGGCGGCCAGGACGGCACTGCCGCAACCGCCGAGCACCAGCCAGAGGGTGCCGATGAATTCGGCGGCGAGACGATTGGCGAGTGGCATGTTGACTCCTCTTGGATGTTTTGAAATGAAAATATCTAGTGTGGGACTCGCGCGACCATGTAGCATTTATGTTGTTCGCTTGCGGGACGGCGAGCGAAGTCCCGAACGATGTTCTAGGTTTCCCGAAACCTTCAGAACGGGGGGAGGATAGCAGTCTCCCATGTGGAAATCCCGTGAAAATTTAATCCTACTTAAGGGAAAAATGATGACAGATAGCAACAAAATAGTCTCTTAAAAATTACATAAATGGCGGTTCTTTCGTTCGGGCAGCTTCGGCCGGGTCCGCCTGGAAACCAGGGCCGACGCGCCCCCTCATTCATTTCCACGTCGCCCGAGCAACGCGCGCAGCTTGTTGCCCAAGTCGGCCTTCCGATAAGGCTTGGTCAACAGATCCACCTCCTCGGAAAGTTGGCCGTTTCCAACGAGCGCATGTTCGGTATAACCTGAAGTGAATAGCACGGGCAGCCCGGGACGGCGGCGGCGCGCTTCGGCGGCCAGTCGCACGCCATCCATAGAGCCGGGCAGCACGATATCGGTGAACAGCAGGACGATCCGCGGCGCGGCGTCCAGCAGCCCGAGCGCCGTTTCAGCGTCGCCGGCCTGCAAGGTTTCATAACCTAAGACGTGCAGCGCCTTGACAGCGAACAGGCGGACGTCGGTTTCGTCTTCAACGACCAGAATGGTCTCACCCTGACCGAGGGGGACAGCGGCGGCGGGAAGCGTTTCCGCGACCGGGTTGACCTTGGCCTGAATCCGAGGCAGATACAGACGCACGGAAGTCCCTTGGCCCAGTTCGCTGTAAATAGTGAGATGTCCGCCGGATTGCTTGACCAGTCCGTAGACCATGCTAAGTCCCAGACCGCTCCCCTTGCCCGGAGCCTTGGTGGTAAAGAAGGGTTCGATCACCCGTTCCAGGATCGCGGGCGCCATGCCGATCCCGGTGTCGCTGACCACCAGCATGACGTAGGGACCCGACCGCAAGTCCTCTTGGGTGGCGGCGTAGTCTTCATCGAGCACGACGTTAGCGGTTTCCAACGTGAGTCTGCCGCCTTGGGGCATGGCGTCGCGAGCGTTGATGACCAGATTGAGCAGGGCGGTTTCGAACTGATCGGTATCGACCAGCGTCGGTTCCAGATCGGGCGCCAGTGCGGTGTCGATCTGGATGGTGACGCCCAGGGTCCGCCGCACCAGGTCGAGCATTCCAAGGATCAACTTGTTCAGGTCGGTGGGTTGGGCGAGCAGCGGTTGGCGACGCGCGAACGCCAATAAGCGCCGGGTGAGGTTCGCGCCACGGCCGGCCGCCTTGAGCGCTTGTTGCGCGAATTCGAAGAGCCGGGGTTGCCCGGTCAACTTCTCGTGCAGCAACTCCAGATTGCCCATGATGATGGCGAGTAGATTGTTAAAGTCATGGGCGATGCCACCGGTGAGTTGGCCGATAGCTTCCATCTTGTGCGCCTGCCGGAGTTGCGCCTCGGCCTGTTTGCGCTGGGTGATATCCCGCGCAACCACGATGGCGGCGGCCTTGGCGGCAAACCGCCGCAGTTCCGGTGGACCGAACAGGTCTCCTTGGGGATGGAGCGTCGTGGTGGGGGATTGTTCGACGAACCGGACGTCCAAGGGCGCGGTGCGCGATTCAAACCAGCGCGTTCCCGAGGCGGTCGCGAGTTCGTATTCGGCGACCTGGATCTGCTGGGACTGCAACGCCCGGCGGATGATGTTGAGGAAAAACTCCGCCATCTCCGGGGAATGGATCTCGCTGAGCAGTTTGCCCCGGATGGGCGTGGTCCCGATGGTGGCCAGGTCGCGTCCCGCCGCCAGAATTTCCCGGTACAGCCCATCTTCGTCGACCACGAACACCAGATCGGGAATGGCGCGGGTCATGGCGCGCATTCGCGCTTCGCTTTCCCGGAGCGCCTCCCCGGTTTTATTGCGGACCGCGATTTCCTGCATCAGGGAATTGTTGGTCGTCGCCAATTGCGCGGTGCGTTCGACAACCCGCTGTTCGAGCAGCGCGTTGACGCGGCGCAGCTCCGCCTGGGTCTGCTGCATCGAAACCCGCATCATGTTGAACGAGGCAGTGAGGTCGCCGAGTTCGTGGGTATCACTGAGGGGAATGTCATCCCGCAGGCTTCCGGCCGCCAGTTGTCGCGTTGCCTCCGCCAAGGCCATGATCGGTCGGACCAGCGCCCGCGTCCTGCTGTAGGACATGCCGTAGGCGACCACCAGCATCACCAGGATCAGCATGACCAGATTCCAAACCGTGCTGCTGCTAGCGGTCCGCGCCGCATCGGCTTCCTGTTCGAGGAGTTCCCGGGCGTCGGCGGCGATCGCCGCCACCAGGGTGATGACTCGAATGGCCAGCGGGTCCGTTTCCTTGGCCATTCGTTGCAGTGCGACGCGTTCGTGGTCGAGCGCGCGCGTCACTTCGCGTATTTGTTGTTGCGATGCCTGTAAATCAGCCAGCAGGGTTTGCAATTCCCGCAGGCGCTCCGGCGGACAGGTCTGTTCGAGGACGTGTTGACACCGCTGGATCAGCACGACCGCAGGCTCGATTTCTTCCCGCCAGGCAGTCTGCCAGTTGTCCAGAAAACGTGGATCGCCCAGGCTGACCCAGCCTCGCAAGCTGGCCAGTGAGTGATGCACTCCGGCCAGGACCTGCATGGAGGCTTGCGCCAAGGGTACGCCCTCTTCAGCCAGCAGAGTGACCCGGCCGCGCAACTCGTAGGTGGACACCAGGGCAATGAACAGCATGACCACGCCGACCAAAGCCACCGAGAGATGAGAAAACAGTAGCTGGCGATTGAGAGGCTGCCGGGGCGCGGCCAATTCGGTTTGCCAAGGGGTCAGATCCATTGGTTGATGTCCCCAAGGGTCGCGGATTGGGTCGGCGAGATCGGGCTAAGCAAGCGTTACCGCAGGTGGCCGAGCGCCGCGCGTAGCCGGGACAACGGGATGGGTTTGACCAGGGTGGCGACCTTGCTCAACCCCTTGAATTCCGCCAGTGTTTTCGCATCCTGCGCGTAATCTGGGCTAAAGCCGGTCGTGATGATCAGGTCGGATTCATAACCCTGCTGCGACAACCACAGCAGCAGTTCGTTGCCGTCCAAATCCGGCATGATCATGTCCAGGATGATCAGGGTCGGTTGGAAATCGTGGTAGCGTTCCTGAAACACCTGGCTGCTGGTGGTGACCACAACCTCATAACCAAGCTCGTCGGCAACCTCGCGGACAAATTCGCCAAAGTCGGGTTCGTCGTCGACGATCAACAAGCGTTTCGGAGTCATGGGTTCAAGCTCGTGGTGCGGATGAAATTGGGAATTTGGTGTCACAGTTTACCCGGTCACTGGTATTGGTTATTGTGCATTGCATCATCAACGAGTTCAACCTCACGAATGAACGGCGCTCGGTTATGGTCGGAGTGTGCTTAAGACTCGGTTATGGTCGAAATGTGCTTAAGAATAGACATCCGGGGCGGCGAGCGGCATGGTTGATGCTCATGCTGACTGGGCGTTAGCATTTAATATAGAGTACCCCCTGGCAAAGCCAGCGACCAGACGTTCCCGCGGCTGCTAAGGGGCAGTTCGCCCGTTCGACGCATACCGAGACCATCGCCAGCGTTCCCATGGATTCCAGCCAAATACATCAACTCTTCGCCCGCCTCCAGGCGGCTCGACCGCAACCGACCACCGAACTGCGCTATTGGAGCCCGTTCGAGTTGCTGGTCGCCGTGATCCTGTCAGCGCAAGCGACCGACAAGAAGGTCAACGAAGCCACCGAACGACTGTTTCCGGTCGCCAACACCCCGCGAGCCATTTTGGATCTGGGCGAAGCAGGATTGAAGGACTACATTAAGACCATCGGTCTCTATAATGCCAAGGCCGCCAACCTTCGCAAAACCTGCGCCCTGTTGCAGGAACGACACGGCGGCGAAGTACCGCGCGACCGGGCCGCGCTCGAAGCCTTGCCAGGCGTGGGGCGCAAGACCGCCAACGTCATCCTCAACACCGCGTTTGGCGAACCGACGATTGCGGTCGACACGCATATTTTCCGGGTCGCCAACCGGACCGGGCTGGCGCCGGGGCGCACCGTGCGCGAGGTGGAAGAAGGTTTGCTCGCGGTCGTCCCGGGCGAATTCAAGCAGGACGCCCATCACTGGCTGATCCTGCACGGCCGTTATGTCTGTACCGCCCGCCAACCGCGTTGTTCGGAGTGCCCGATCCGCGACCTCTGTCCGTATCCGCATTAAAACGAGGTGAACTGATGTTTGGCGACGATCGCGACAGCCTGCGTCGTTACTATGGCGCGGTTTGGGCCAAGGCCAACGCCGGCCAGCCACTGGAGCCATTGGAGCAGCTGATCGCCGCGGTGATCCGCGAGCATCCCGAGTATCAGCCGGTGCTGACTGAGATCGCCGTCGCCCTGGATCGCGACTATCCGCCGGAAACGGGCCAGACCAACCCCTTCCTGCACATGGGCCTGCACATCGCCATTCGGGAGCAGGTCAGCAGTGACCGGCCGGCCGGGATTCTGGACCTCTACCAACGGCTGTGCCAGCGGGCGGGCGAAGCGCATACCGCCGAGCACGGGATAATGGAGTGCCTGGGCGAGACGTTATGGGAGGCGCAGCGCGCCGGCCGGGAACCGGACGAACAAACCTATCTGGAGCGAGTGCGGCGGTTGGCGCGCTCGGTTTGAAGGAGCGTCGCCCACGAAAAACGCCGGCTTGCGCCGGCGTTTGGATTTTCGGGAGAACGCTCAAAGCGGCTGTTGTTCGGCGGCGGGGTCGCTTTCGACCAAATCCTTATAGGCATGCCAGGTAGCGTGGCCGATCAGGGGCAGGGCCACGGCCAGACCGATATAGAACGTGACCAGGCCGATGCCGGTGAAAATCACGATCAACGCCGCCCACAGCACCATCGGTCCCAGATTGACGCGGACGGCGGTGATGCTGGTCAGAACGGCGGTGATAAAGTCGATTTTGCGGTCCAGCATCATCGGAATCGACACCACGCTGATCGCGAACACGGCGGCGGCGATGATCGCGCCCACGGCGGTAAAGATCAGCAGGAACGTCAGACCGCTGCCCGAGAAGAAAATCTGCGATACCGTGGTGTCCAGGGTCGTGCTGCGGCCGGCGATGACGACGGCGAACAGCAAGGCCGACAGCCGCGCCCAGAGGATCATCAGCAATCCAATCATGATGCCGAACAGCAGGATCGGCATCACATTGTTACGCCAGGCGGTGAGGGCGTGGCCGAGCGTCGCGGGTTGACCCGCCTCCAGGCGGCGGCTGATATCGTACAACCCCATCGCTAAAAACGGCCCGGCCAGCAGGAAACCGGTGGTCAGAGCCAGCGCGTATTGAAACTGACCTTCGACCAGATAGATCAGCAGATAGCCCATGACCACGAACAGCAGGCCATAGGGAATGCTGACCATGGGCGCCCGCCAGAGATCTTTCCAACCGGCGGCGAGCCAATCCCACGGTTCGTTCACGGATATGATGCGGACCCTGGGCGTGGTCAGCGAGCTTTCGACGACAGGAATGGAAGATGCCATCACAGTCCCTCCTTAGTTTGTATTGTGGATATCGTGGCGCGGTATAGTCCGCGCGTGTTGTTCTGGGGTGGTGAATGATTCCTCATGTGACATGAGGGTCCCTTCGCACTTGGAGACCGTGCAAACAATAAAGAGTTGCAATACCGATCGAGACTCCAGGGAAGCCCGTGAAACATCCAAAAAAAATCGGTTTATTCTCAGCTCCGCTGCGAGCGCAGCCGGCGGTAAAGATCGTAGGTCTGCTGGGCAATGCTGCGCCAGCTATAGTGCCGCTCGACCCGCTCGCGACCGGCCAGGCTCATGCGGTGCAACAGGTCCGGATCGTTGGCGAGACGGTTGATGGCGTCGGCCAGTCCATGCTCGAATTTGGCGGGGGAGACGGGATCGTGCGGTGGTTCGGCCGACAGGTGTGGGTCGACCAGCAGGCCGGTTTCGCCATCCACAACGACTTCGCAGATGCCGCCGACCGCGCTACCCACCACCGGCGTGCCGCAGGCCATAGCCTCCAGGTTGATGATGCCGAACGGTTCGTAGATCGAGGGACAGCAGAAAATGGTGGCGTGCGAGTACAGGACGATGGTGGTTCGCCGTGGCAACATCTTGGGAATCCAGATGATGCCGGGGCGGCGTTCCTGGAGTTCCTGGACGATCTCTTCGGTTTCGCGTTGCATGGCCAAGGTGTCGGCGTCGCCAGCGCACAGGACTACTTGCAGCTTGGGGTCCAGGTGCGGGATGGCCTGCAGCAGGTAATACAACCCTTTTTGCCGGGTGATGCGCCCGACGAACAGTACGAAGGGTCGGTCGGGGTCGATGCCGAACTGGGCGAGGGTTTCGGGTTCCTCGATCGGCTGGTACTCGTCGATGTCGATGCCGTTGGGGATGACCACCACCCGGGTCGGCTCCACGTCGAACAGGCGCAGGATGTCGTCGCGGGTGCTGCGCGAGACGGCGATGATGGCGTCAGCCATTTCCAGCGCGGTTTTCTCGATCCAGCGCGACAGGTCGTAGCCATGCCCGAGCTGGTCGCGCTTCCAGGGCCGCAACGGCTCCAGGGAATGGACGGTGATCACCAGCGGAATGTTGTAGAGAATTTTGGCGAGAATCCCGCTGAAATGAGCGTACCAGGTGTGGCAATGGATGATTTCGGCGTGATCGCCCAGATCGTCGTCGATGCCTTGGCCGACGAAGGCCAGACAGGTGCTGAGGGCCTTGAGAGGGGAAACGAAGGATTGCGGGCAGCCGGCGAAATGGGTGGTGTCCATCTTGATGCCGCGCACGTGCAACTGGCCGTCATCGACGGTCTGGTCGTGGAAGCTGCGCACCTCGACCGGCGTCAGCTTGGCCAGTTCGCGCGAGAGATATTCGACGTGGACCCCGGCGCCGCCATAAACATAGGGGGGATATTCGTTAGTGGTCAGCAGAACGCGCATTGTTGTTGTGCTCCCTTGGCCGAAAAAACGGCTAATGAGGTGAACGGGATCCGAGGCAACAGCGATTCGGGACTGTTTGCGTCCTGGCATTATGCCAAGCGATGCAGGGTTTTTGAAAGGGCGGGCTTAGTTAGCCCCGATAGGGTCGCAGGGTCAAGGTATCGCCACGCTGGGTGAATTCCAGTTGCCGCAACACGCTCATCCCCAGCAATACCTGATCGCCGCCCATGCCGGGATTGAGATGAGCGCGTACTTCGCGCAGTCGAAACGGACCGAGACCCAGCTCCTTGATGCGGGTGGCTCGGGCGATCACTTCCCCATTGGCGGTCATCACCCGCTGATGCGGTCCTGGAACCAGGCCCAGGGCAGGCCCCAGGTGAGCCGGGACCGAGACCACGGTAGCGCCAGTGTCCAGCAGAAAAGTGACCAGTTGGCCGTTGATGTTGCCGGGAGCCACGTAATGCCCCATCCGGTTGCGGCGGAGCACCAGTTCCGTCGCGCCTTGCGCGGCGCGCAACTCAATATTTCGATTAGGATTTTGTTGGCGATCCAGTTGGACGTCAAAAAAAACATAGAGCAGGCCGAGCGCCAACAGCCAGGCTGCCACGATCATGCCGCGGCCGAGACGCCGCTGGGGATCGGAATCGGGTGGGTTCATCGCGGGCTCCGCATTACTCGATAATCGCCAATGAGATAATCGCCAATGAGTCTCGCGACTCCTGGCAAAATAGACCGGAGTGGCTCTTTCCGGTTGCACGGCGTGGCGCGAGGCATACTGCTCAGATACTCGACGAGCCAATCTCGCGAGTTTTGGGAACCGGCGATTGCTCGATAACGGTTGCTCGATAACGATTACTCAATAGCGGTGGAGCGGGCCAGCGGAGTAGGCGGGACCGCGCAAAAAGTAGTAGTCGCCAGCGCGCGAACCTCCTCCAGCATCGCCTCTCGTTCGGCGTGAGAAACCATCGTAACCGCGTAGAACGCCCGATACACGACATTGCGAACGCCGCAGGCGTTGAGCACCCCCTCGACCATAGGCCGGACCAGCAGTTCGTGCCAGCGCTCGCGCTGGTAGAGCGCTTCGTCGCCGCCCAGGGTGTTGATGATCAACGCCCGGTCGTGGGCGAGCAATCCCTCCATGCCGGCGGCGGTGAAATCGAAAGCGAACTTGCGCACGAACACTCGGTCGATCCAGCCTTTCAGGATCGCGGGCGGACCGAACCACCAGATCGGATAGACGAACGCCAAGCCTTGCGCCCAGCGGACGGTTTCCTGTTCCCGCAGAATTTCATCGGGCAGTTCGCCGCGCCAGTTGCGAAGCAGATCCTCGCTATCCAACACCGCTCGGAACTGCATCTGATAAAGGTCGTGGATGCGGGTGACATGACCCTGTTCGCGCAAGGCTGCGTCAACGGCCTCCAAAATGGCGCCATTAAAACTGTTCGGGTTGGGGTGAGCGTAAACGATAAGAATGTTCATTAAAATTTCAAATCCTGGGCTTCAAGAAACACCTTAGAGCGCCATCACCCGCACCGCGACAGCCAGGGTTGGCGAGAGTCCTTTCGGGCCGATGAAGCTCCCGGCGACCGGCGGCACCGCTTCCGGATGGCGGGCGACCGCGACCGGGATGTACCGGTTGCCGGTGACCTCGCCAGCGGTGGGATCGAAACCTTTCCAGCCCGGACCGGGCAGATACACCTCCGCCCAGGCGTGTGTTGTCGCGTTGCCCGCCTCGGTCCCCGGGGCGTGGGAATACCCGCTGACGAACCGGCTTGCCAGCCCCAAGGCGCGGCAGGTTTCAATGAATAAAGTGGCGTAATCGCGGCAGGAGCCGCTGCGACTGGCCAGCGTCCGCGCCGGCGGCTGGACACCGGGTTCCTCGCGGATCAGGTACTGAAACTCGCTGGCGATGGTCCGGTTCAATCGATCCAGGAGCACGTAAGTTTCCAGGGGTTCCTGGTTAAACCGCTCGAGCCAGTCTTGCGGCACGGCGTGCGATCCAGGGTAAACCGGTTGCTGGAAGGGCGCGAGATCGACCTGCTCTTCCGGCCGGTACGCGAACGGATAGCGAACCGCGTAGTCCTCGACGATGAAATCGAACGGTGCTTCATCGTAGTGTTGAATGGTGACCTGACTGCTGATCGCGAGGCGGTCCGCAGGTTCCAGAAACCGCACCACGGCCACCGAGTTATCGAAGACATCCCGATGCCATCGAACCCGGTGGGTGGGCGTAATATCGAGCTTTGAAGCTTCGATGCGCACGTCATGGCCCTCCCGCGGTCGGATCAGCAGGCGATGCGGCTGCAAGGTCACTGGGCTGGAAAATTGATAGGTGGTGAGGTGTTCGATTCGCAAGCGTTGCACGACATACGCCCTCTAACTTGGCCAGTGAAATTCAGCTTAACACCATCCAAGGCTCCCTGCATCGCGTGGTTTCGCGTCGCGTCGGTGATAACTGAGTAGGTAATTTCCGAGCGCCGGACTATAGTTTTATCACTCCGCGAACAATCACAATTCATCTTTACAGGACCCACCAATGACCATTGATAAATACAGCGACCCGGATCCCCAGGAAACTCAGGAGTGGCTCGAAGCCCTCGAAGCCGTCCTCGAAGCCGAAGGACTGCAACGCACCCATCACCTGCTGGGCGAACTGCAGGACAAGGCCCGCGCCGCTGGCGTCCACATGCCCTACAGCGCCAATACCCCGTACTTCAACACGATCCCGCCCGATCAGGAGGAATACACGCCCGGCGACCCCGGCATGGAATGGCGCATCCGCTCGCTGATCCGGTGGAACGCCTTGGCGATGGTCGTCAAGGCCAACCGGATCAGTTCGGAACTGGGCGGCCATATCGCCAGCTTCGCCTCCAGCGCCACCTTGTACGACGTCGGCTTCAACCACTTCTGGCGCGCGCCCAGCGAGCAGCACGGCGGCGACCTGGTGTTCATCCAGGGTCACTCCGCGCCCGGCGTCTACGCCCGCGCCTATTTGGAAGGGCGACTGAACGAGCAACAATTGGACAACTTCCGCCAGGAAGTGGACGGCAACGGCCTCAGTTCCTATCCGCACCCGTGGCTGATGCCCGATTTTTGGCAGTTCCCCACCGTGTCGATGGGCCTGGGTCCCATCCAGGCCATCTACCAGGCGCGGTTCATGAAGTACTTGCACCACCGGGGCATGGTCAACACCGAGGACCGCAAGGTGTGGTGCTTCTGCGGCGACGGCGAAATGGACGAACCGGAGTCGTTGGGCGCCATCGCCCTGGCCGCGCGCGAGAATCTGGACAATCTGGTCTTCGTGATCAACTGCAACCTGCAACGTCTCGACGGCCCGGTGCGCGGCAACAGCAAGATCATCCAGGAGCTGGAAGGCGACTTCCGGGGGACCGGCTGGAACGTGATCAAAGTGATTTGGGGATCTTATTGGGACCCGCTGTTCGCCGCCGACAAGAAGGGCCTGCTGCTGAAGCTCATGGAAGAATGCGTGGACGGTGAGTACCAGAACTTCAAGGCCAAGGGCGGCGCCTACACCCGCGAACGCTTCTTCGGCAAGTACGAGGAATTGAAACAGATGGTCAGCCACCTGTCCGATGAGGACATCTGGCGGCTGAATCGGGGCGGCCACGATCCGCACAAAATCTATGCCGCCTACGCCGCTGCGGTGAAGCATCAGGGGCAGCCGACGGTCATTCTCGCCAAAACCGTCAAAGGTTATGGCATGGGCGCGGCCGGCGAGGGCAAGAACATCACCCACTCGCAGAAAAAAATGGGCGAACAGGCCCTGCGGGACTTCCGCGACCGCTTCCACATCCCCATCTCCGACGAGCAACTCAATGCCGCGCCGTATTACAAACCGGCTGAGGATAGTGAGGAAATCAAATACTTGAAGGAACGCCGCGCCGCGCTGGGCGGCTATTTGCCGCAGCGCCGCCGCACCGCACCGCCGCTGCAAGCGCCGCCGCTGACCGCGTTCGATGCCCTGCTCCAGGACACCGGCGAACGCGACATGTCCACCACCATGGCGTTCGTCCGCCTCCTGACTCAGGTGGCCCGCGACAAGAGCATCGGCCGCCACGTCGTGCCCATCGTCGCCGATGAGGCCCGCACCTTCGGCATGGAAGGCATGTTCCGCCAGATCGGCATCTATTCGCCGCGCGGCCAGCTTTACGAACCGCAGGACGCCGA
>DAIRDI010000078.1:0-11799 GCA_036796235.1 Candidatus Competibacteraceae bacterium
ATATCGCGGCCATCGCGGCGATGGTCGGATCGGTGCTGATGATCGAAATGCGGGTATTCGGCCTGCGCAAGGCTTTGCCGCTGGTCGAACTCGGCAAACTGGGCACGGGCATCGCGATTGTCGCTTTCGCCGTGATCGTCGCGAGTGGCAGCTTGCTGTTCCTGACCGACCCCGTAAGTTACATCGCCAATCCCGCCTTTGCGATCAAGCTCGGGTTGATCGCGGTTGCGACGACCAACATGGCGGCGTTCCATGCACGGGGCTCGCTGACGCGGCCCGACGCCATCGCCAAGGCCCAGGCGGCGCTGTCGCTGCTGCTCTGGCTAGGCGTGATCGGCGCCGGCCGCATGATTGCTTACATCTAACGTCCAGGAGGTATAACGATGCGACGTCGATCCATTCTTGCCGCGGCGCTGATCGCGGTAGCCCTGCCGGTGCTCGCCCACCACGGCTGGTCGAGCTTCAACCAAGACCAGCCGCTGTATCTCGCGGGGACCGTGAAGAGCGTACAGTGGCGCAACCCGCACGTCGAAGCGGTGGTCGCGGTCGCGGACGACCTGAAACTGCCGGCCGATCTTTCAGAGCGCCAGATGCCGGCGCAGCGGCAGCCCGTCGATAGCGCCGCGCTGCTCGCCAGGACCCAGGCACCGGCCGACGCGGCTGGAGACTGGGAAATAGAGTTCGCGCCGCTCTCGCGGATGGAAGCGTGGGGCATAACGCCGCTGCGGGTGGGCGACCGGGTCGAGTTGATCGGCTACGCGGGCGTGCCCGGCAAGCCGAAGCTGCTGCGCGTGGAGTACCTGATCGTCGCCGGCCAAGCCTACGGCCTGCGCTCGGCGCCGGCGCGGTAGCGAACCTCCAATGAAACTCAGCGATCCCCCGGCTTTCAACCACGACCAGCCCGACTGCGCCGGCGTACTCCTGACCAATCTCGGTACACCCGACGCGCCCACGGCCGCCGCGGTGCGTCGTTATCTGGCCGAATTCCTCTGGGACCCACGGGTGGTGGAAATCCCCCGGCTGCCGTGGTGGCTGATCCTGCACGGGATCATTCTCCGGGTCCGGCCCGCCCGGTCGGCGCATAAGTACCAGATCATCTGGACTCCGGAAGGCTCGCCGCTGCTGGCCATCAGCCGCCGGCAAGCAACAGCCGTGGCGGAAATCCTGGCGGAGCATTATCCCGGCCCGATCCGGGTGGCGGTTGGGATGCGCTATGGCAACCCGTCCATCGCCGCCGCCCTGGCCGAACTGCGGGCCGCCGGCGTCCGCCGCCTGTTGGTGCTGCCGCTCTACCCGCAATACTCGGCCACCACGACCGCCTCGACCTTCGATGCGGTCGCCGCCGAGCTGCGGCGCTGGCGCTGGCTGCCCGAATTGCGGCTGATCGCTCACTATCACGACGATCCCGGCTATCTGGACGCGCTGGCGGCCAGCATCCGCGCCGCCCGCGCCGAGCAACCCGGCGAGCGGCTGTTGTTCTCCTTCCACGGTCTGCCCAAGCGTAACCTGCTGGCCGGCGACCCCTATCACTGCGAATGCCACAAGACCGCCCGGTTGGTCGCCGAGCGCCTGGGCCTGCCCGCCGACCAGTGGGCGGTGGCGTTCCAGTCCCGCTTCGGCCGCGCCGAGTGGCTGCAACCCTATACCAGCGTCCTGCTGGCTGAGTGGGCGCGCGCCGGGGTGAAAAGCGTGGACGTGGTCTGCCCCGGCTTCGCCGCCGACTGCCTGGAAACCCTGGAGGAAATCGCCCTCGAAAACCGCCAGGTCTTTCTGGACGCGGGCGGCGCACGGTATCGTTACCTGCCCGCTCTGAACGACGCCCCAGACCACATTGAGGCGCTAGTCGCTCTGATCGGCCGCCATACCGCCGGCTGGCCGGAATGCACTGCCGGTTTCGATCCAGAAGCAATCGCCGCCGAACTCGCCGCTCGCCGGCAGCGGGCGCTGGCGCTGGGCGCGACGGCCTGATCCGGCGCAATTCCGGCTCGTGGAGGTGCGCATGGCTACCTTGTGGCCGAGCACCTTCTATACTCATTGGGAATCGCGGCCCTTTCCGAGCCGCCAGCGCGAGCGGCGATCCGCGCCGTACCCCGAATCCGGCCCGGTGGGCAAGCATGATCCAAGGTGTTCTACTCGACCTGGAAGGCGTGTTATACGTCGGTGACTATCCCCTGCCCGGGGCCCGCGAGGCGTTACTCAGCCTGCGTGCGGCCGGCATTCCGGTCCGCTATGTGACCAACACCACCCGGTCGACCCGCGACGCGATTGTCCAGCGATTGGCGCGCATGGGCCTGGAAGTACCGGTCCAGCATCTGTTTACGCCCGTGGTTGCGGCTCGCCAGTATCTCATCGCCCATCGGTGGACTCCTCATCTGCTGGTCCATCCCAATATCCAGGACGAATTCGCCGACTTGATCGGACCGACGACGGGCGCGGTGTTGCTGGGCGATGCTGGCCCGGCGTTCAGCTACGAGGCTCTCAATCGCTGCTTTCGGCTGTTACTGGAAGGGCTACCGTTACTGGTGATGGGCTCTAACCGCTATTTTCGCGAAGACGATGAGCTGAGTTTGGATATCGGTCCATTCATGGCCGCCCTGGAATATGCCGCCGAACTGGAAGCGGTGGTGCTGGGCAAACCATCCCCCGACTTCTTCCTGGCGGCGGTCCACAGTCTCGACCTGCCGCCACAAGATGTCGTCATGGTTGGCGATGACGCCGAGATGGATGTGTGCGGCGCGCTGGCCGCCGGCTTGCGGGGCGCGCTGGTGCGAACCGGTAAATATCGTTGTGGCGACGAGGTCAAGGTTGAACCCCAGGGCGGTCAGGTCTTCGACGATCTGGATGCGGTGGTGGATTACATCCTGTGAGGTAAGGAAAGGCGAAAGGCGAAAGGCGACGGCGAAAGGCGAAAGGCGAAAGGCGAAAGATTGATGGCCAAGGATGACAAGCTCAGCGGGGGAGAGGGTAAAATCAGCCACGCCGAGTTCACCCTCAGAGGCCGTAAAAAATGCCTCTCACTCTCTGACCCGCCTCCGAACCTGTGGAGTTCCCATGCGCGTTCTCTTTCCCGACATCAAGCCCTATGCCACCCAGCGCCTGGCCGTGGACCCGTTGCATGCGCTGCACGTCGAGGAGTGCGGCACTCCCGATGGTCTGCCGGTCCTGTTCCTGCACGGCGGTCCCGGCGCCGGTTGCGAGCCGCTGCATCGACGGTTCTTCGATCCCCTGCGCTATCGCATCGTGTTATTCGACCAGCGCGGTTGTGGCCAGTCCACCCCCCACGCCGAATTAAACGACAACACCACCTGGCATCTGGTGGCGGATATCGAGACGCTGCGGGTCCAATTGGGGATCGAGCGCTGGGTGGTGTTCGGCGGTTCCTGGGGTTCGACCCTGGCGCTGATCTACGCCGAGACTCATCCCGAGCGGGTGCTGGGCTTGATCCTGCGCGGCATTTTTTTGTGCCGGGACCAGGATATTCATTGGTTCTATCAGGCAGGCGCCAGCCGGCTATTCCCCGATCTATGGGAGCACTTCCTCGCCCCGATCCCGGCGGTGGAACGGGATGACCTGCTCCACGCTTACCATCGGCGTTTAACCGGCGCCAACGAACTGGAACGGTTAAGGGCAGCCAAGGCCTGGTCGGTGTGGGAAGGCTCCACCCTGACGCTGGAGAGCAATCCTCATCTCGTCGAACACTTTGGCGAAGCCCGGCGGGCGCTCAGTCTGGCCCGCATCGAATGCCACTACTTCGCCAACCACTGCTTCATGGAACCCGACCAACTGCTGCGCGATGCCGATCGCTTGCGCGGCATTCCGGGAGTCATCGTCCACGGTCGCTATGACGTGGTCTGTCCGGCTGACAACGCTTGGACCCTGCACCGGGTCTGGCCGGAAGCGGACTTGCGGATCGTCGGCGCCGCCGGCCACGCCGCCAGCGAACCGGGCATCGTGGACGCGCTGGTCACCGCCACGCAGAGCTTCGCGGACCGGCTGGGATGATCGGCTTGTTACAACGGGTCAGCGCGGCGCGGGTCGAGGTCGGCGGAGTGACGGTGGGCGAAATCGGTCCCGGCCTGCTGGTGCTGGTCGGCGTGGAGCGCGGTGATGCCGAGGCGCAAGCCGACCGATTGCTGGAACGATTGCTGGGCTACCGGGTGTTCGCCGACGCCGAAGGCAAGATGAATCTAAGCGTTCGCGATATCGACGGCGGTTTGCTGCTGGTCCCGCAGTTTACCCTGGCGGCGGACACGCAAAAGGGGATGCGCCCCAGTTTTACCCCGGCCGCGCCGCCGGCCGAGGGCGAACGGCTGTTTGCTTATCTGACGACGCGCGCCCGGCAACAGCACACGCGCGTCGCCACCGGTCGTTTTGGCGCGCACATGCGGGTCGATCTCACCAACGATGGTCCGGTAACTTTTTGGCTCCAGGCGCCTCCACTCGCATAGCAGAGTGTTGGCCGCTCGAACCAGCTTCTATCGCAAAACCACCGATCAGCCTGCATGACCAAACTGTAAAAGATCGCTTATCATACGCTACTTAATTTTTAACCACAGAACCCCGCACGAATGCAGATGTATCAACCAAGATAATGTTATCCTGCTTACGGTCTGGGCCAAGTCCCGGATCGATACTCAAGCCTATAAGCTTTTACCGGCAAGACAGCAGGCATCCATGGCTGCAAACAACCCCAACCTCTGTGAACATCTGGCTCCGACGCCCGAAGAGGCGGCGGCGGCGTCCGCTGATGTGGCGGCGGCGGGCGCCCGTCGGTTCGTGGTGGGAATCGGCGCCTCGGCCGGCGGTCTGGAGGCGTTGAGCACGCTGCTGCCGAACCTGCCGTGCGACCTTGGCCTGACCTATGTGGTGGTCCAGCACCTGTCGCCGACCTACCGCAGCATGCTCGCCCAATTGCTGGGGCGAGAAACCTCGATGACCGTCAAGGATGTGGAGGACGGCGGCGAGCTGGCGCCTAATACGGTCTACATCACCCCGGCCAACCGTAACTTGCTGATTCAGGACAGCCGCTTCCGGCTGATCGAGCCGGCCAAGGAAGCCCTGCCCAAGCCGTCCATCAATCTGTTCTTCGCCTCGCTGGCGGCGCAGATGAACGACTCGGTGATCGGGATCATCCTGTCCGGCACCGGTTCGGACGGGGCGTCCGGCATCCATGCCATCAAGGCCGCCGCCGGTTTCACCTTCGCCCAGGAGCCGACCACCGCCAAGTACAACGGCATGCCGCAATCGGCGATCGATACAGGGAGCGTGGACTGGATACTGCCGCCGGAGCGGATCGGCCAGGAAATCACCCTTATCGCCCGCACCCAGGGCGCGGTGCCGCTGGAACACAAACCGGAAGCCGAGCCGGCCACCCTCAAGAAACTGCTGGCCAAGGTCCGCCAGCATACCCGGATCGACTTCAACGGCTACAAGGAAGCCACGTTGTGGCGCCGCATCGGCCGGCGGATGGCGACCAACCACGTCGTCGATCTGGACGAATACCTGCACTTGATCGCGGAACGACCCGAAGAACTGGAAAAGCTGGCCAAGGATATCCTGATCTCGGTCACCGCCTTCTTTCGCGACAAGGAGGCTTTCGCCAGCCTATCCGCCGCAGTCGGTCGCATCGTCGCCGACAAGCAGCCCGGCGAGGAAATTCGGGTCTGGGTGCCCGGCTGCGCCACCGGCGAGGAGGCCTACTCCATCGCCATCCTCTTCGCCGACCATCTGGGCAACCAACTCGATCAGTACCGCGTGCAGATTTTCGCCACCGACCTCGATCTGGACGCCATGGCGATGGCGCGGCGGGCGCTCTTTCCGGCGTCTGGTCTGGCCGATCTCGATCCCCAGCAGGTTCGCAAGCACTTCGTGACGCACGGCGATCGTTACGAACTGGCCAAGCCCCTGCGGGAGCTGGTGATTTTCGCCCGGCAGGATCTGGCCCAGGACCCACCGTTTCTGCGACTGGACCTGATCAGTTGCCGCAACGTCCTGATCTATTTCCGCAGCGAGTTGCAAGCCCGCATTCTGGCTGTGTTCCAGTATGGTCTGCGGCCAGGCGGCTATCTTTTCCTGGGCCGCTCCGAGAGCGTGCTTCATCAGGAGGCGCTCTTCGAGGTCGCGGACAAGGAAGCCCGGCTGTACCGCCGGCGCCGGGGCGGTCGAAAACTGCTGCTTCAGACCGAGCCACGAGTCGCACCGCCGGTCGAGCCGCGTAAGACCGGCGGTCGGCCACCCAAGGATTTACCCGAGCTGGTGCTGGAACAAGCCGTTCGCCTATTCCTGCCAGTCAGTCTGGTGGTCGACGGTCAATTGCAGATCAAGCATATTCACGGCGATGCCGGCCGCTATCTGATCATTCCCTCCGGCAAGCCCAGCTTCGACCTGCTGAGTCTGATCCGCCCTGAATTACGCACCGACATCCAAACCCTGATCTTTCAAGCCGGTCGCAAACAAGCTTCGATCCAGGGTCGGCCTCGCTCGCTCAAAGGCGAGCCGCCCGCCACACCGCCGGTGCGGCTGACCGTTCATCCCCTGCTGGAGGAAGGTTCGGAAAAGTTGTTCCTGGTCTGTTTCGAACCCGCGCCGACGCCGGCGCCGACGCGCGGCCGCAAGGGAGAACTACCGCACGATCACGCCCGCCAAGAGTTGGAAGAAGAACTGGCCGCCACCCGCGAACACCTGCAAACCTTGGTCGAGGAGTTGGAAACCTCCAATGAGGAAATGCAGGCGCTCAACGAAGAGGTGCAAGCCTCTAACGAGGAACTGCAAGCCTCCAACGAGGAATTGGAAGCTTCCAACGAGGAATTGCAATCCACCAACGAGGAATTGACCACTCTCAACGAGGAACTCCAGGTCAAGACCAGCGAGCTGGAGGGCGCCAACGCCGAATTACAGAACATCCAGAACAGCCTGGATTTTCCGCTGATCGCGGTCGATCACCGCCTGCATCTGACCCGCTTCAACCAGGCGGCCGCGCGCCTGTTCCGGTTTAACTCCACCGCCATCGGCGCCAGCGTGCGGGAAATGATGTGGCCGACCGACGTGCCGGATTTCAGCCAAACCATCGACGAGGTGTTGCGACGCCGGCAAAGCCGGGTCCAGGAACTGGTCGGCGATAACCGTCATTACGTGCTGCGCGTCAACCCACGCCTCGGGGGCGACGCGGAATTGCGTGGCGCCATCATCACCCTGCTGGACAACACCGACCTGGTGGAGACCCAGCACCGCCTGCGCGCCGATCAGAACAAACTGCTGGCGGTCATGAACAACTCGATCGCCGTGTTCGCGATCAAGGACGCCGTCGGCCGTTACGAGTTCGTCAACATCCAGTTCGAACGAGTGTTCGACCTGCGCGCCGAGATGGTGATCGGCAAAACCGATTATCAGATTTTCCCGCACGGCATCGCGGAACTGTTCCGCAACAAGGATCTGGAGGTCATGCGTCGGCGCGACGCCCTGCAATCCGAGGACCTGCTGGTGCTGTCCGGCAGCCAGCGGTCGCTGCTGGCGATTCGCTTTCCGCTGCTATCGGAAGATGGCGCCGTGATCGCCGTCTGCACCCAGGCACTCGATATCACCGAACGCAAGCGGATTGAGGAACAACTTCGGCTGACCGCCCGAATGCTCGATCGCACCGCCGAGGCAGTGATGGTGACCGACCGGGAGCTCCGCATTGTGTCCGTCAACGGCGCCTTTCGCGCGATCACCGGTTACAGTCGGGAGGAGGCGGTCGGCCAGACGCCGCGCCTGCTGCAATCCGCCCGGCACGACGCCGCGTTCTACCAGGCGTTATGGAGCCACCTGCAAGCGCATGGCTGGTGGCAGGGCGAAGTCTGGGACCGCCGCAAGGACGGCGAGGAGTACCTGTGCTGGCTGAACATCAACGCCATCGAGGATGCCGAGGGCGGCGCGTCGAACTACGTGGCCACGCTCAGCGACATCACCCTGATTCGGGAATCGCACCAGCGCATGGAATTCCTGGCCACGCATGATGAATTGACCGGGCTGCCGAACCGCAGTCTGTACCTCGATCGCCTGAGACACGCGCTGGCCCGCCTGGAACGCAGCGACCGCCTGCTGGCCGTCCTGTTCATCGATCTCGACAACTTCAAGATCGTCAACGACACCCTGGGCCATCATTGCGGCGACCAACTGCTGATCGAGGCCGCCGAACGCCTGAAATCCTGCATCCGGGTCGCGGACACGGTAGCCCGGTTGGGTGGCGATGAGTTCACTTTCCTGTTGGAGGATATCGAGAAGCACGATGCCGCGCTGGCCGCCTCGCGCGTGCTCGAAGCCTTCGCCAAACCGTTCCGTATCGCCGAGCGCGATGTGTTCGTCGGTTGCAGCATCGGCATCGCCGTCTATCCCGACGACGGCCCCGACACCAATACCCTGCTGCGCAACGCTGATACCGCGATGTATCGCGCCAAGGAAACCGGCAAAAACGCTTTCCAGTTTTTTACCAGCGACATGGCCGGTGTTGCTTCGCGGCGGCTGGCGCTGGAAAACGGACTGCGCCTGGCGCTGGAGAAGGATGAACTGTTCCTGCACTATCAGCCGCAACTCGACGTGCGCGGCCGGCGGGTTGTCGGGATCGAAGCCTTGTTGCGCTGGCGGCGCGCGGACGGCTCTTACGTCACGCCCGGCGAGTTTATCCCGATCGCCGAACAATCCACGTTGATCATCACCCTCAGCCAGTGGGTCATCGACCAGATCTGCCGGCAGATTCTGATCTGGGATCACATCAAACTGCCGCCGTTGCGGGTATCGTTTAACGTGGCAGCCCGCCATTTCCGCCACGCGCAAATCCTGGCGACCCTGCATGAATGCGTCGGTCGCTATGCCATCGACCCGACCCGGCTCTGTCTCGAACTGACCGAGGATGCCTTATTGGACGATGCCGCGCACGCCCGGACCATCCTGGAGGAGATCAAGCGGATCGGCCTCGGCATCAGCGTCGACGATTTCGGCTCCGGCTATTCCTCGCTGGCCTGCCTGCGCTCCTATCCGATCGATGAATTGAAGATCGACCAGCGCTTCGTCGCCGAAATGGTCGGTTGCGCTGATAGTCGCGCCATCGCCGCGACCATCATCGCGATCGGCGGCGCGCTCGGCCTGCGCGTGGTGGCCGAGGGCGTGGAAACCGCCGAACAGATGGCGTTGCTGAGCGAACAGGGTTGCCACATCATGCAGGGTTATCACATCGCGAATCCGATGAGCGCCAGCGCCCTGGCCGACTGGATCCGCTATCGCATGGAAGAGCCCGAATAACGCCTGCGCCAAAACACCCTGTAAGTCCTTATCCACTCCGATGTCGCCCGCTCCGGGCTTGGATCTTCCATGAGAACCATCGAAACACTCATCGAACAATGTATCGTGCTCAGTCGCTGGCTGTTGGCGCCGGTCTACCTGGCGCTGGCCGCCACGCTGATTCTGTTCACCGTCAAGGCCTTCCAGGAAGTCATTCACCTGTTTGCCACCATCACCACCATCAGCGAGGGGGATTTGATTGTGTCGGTGTTGACGCTGATCGACCTGGCGCTGGTCGCCAATCTCCTGGTGATGGTGATTCTGAGCGGCTACGAGACTTTCGTTTCCAAACTTGATTTGGCCGAAGGCCAGGAAAAACCGTCCTGGCTCGGCCGGATCGACGCGGCGACCCTCAAGATCAAGCTGGCGATCACCATTGTCGCCATCTCTTCCATTCACTTGCTGAAGGCGTTCATGAAGATCGGTTCCGGGGATCCCGAACCGTTGTTTTGGCTGGTCGTGATTCACCTGACGTTCGTCCTGTCGGCCCTGCTGATCGCGGTCGTCGACCGAATCGCCTTCGCCCCGCACCGGGCCAGTCACTGACGCTCACAGGCCGCGCCGACCCACCCAGTCCCGAGCGAACTGCCAGGCCACCCGGCCGCTGCGCGATCCGCGTTGCAAGGCCCAGCGCAGCGCCGCTTCGCGCGTCGCCTCGTCCAACCGCGCCGGATCGCCCAATTGCTCCAGCCAGTAGGCGACGATGGCGAGATAGTCCGCCTGACCGAACGGATGGAACGACAGCCACAGACCAAAGCGTTCCGACAGCGAGATTTTTTCTTCCACCGCTTCGCCGTGGTGCAGCTCACCCTCGACGAGCCGTGCGTGCTGATTGTCCCGCATGGATTCGGGCAGCAGGTGGCGGCGATTGGATGTGGCGCATAACAGCACGTTGTCGGGCGCGGTGCTGATCGATCCATCCAGCATGGCCTTGAGCGCCTTATAACTGGGGTCGTTGGCTTCGAAGGACAGGTCGTCGCAGTAGAGCAGAAACCGCTCCGGCCGGTCGTCCAACGGCGCGACGATGTCCGGCAGGTCGATCAGGTCGTGTTTGTCCACCTCGATCAGCCGCAGACCCTGGTCGGCGTACTCGTTGAGGAGCGCCTTGATCAGCGAGGACTTGCCCGTGCCGCGCGCGCCCCACAACAGGACATTGTTGCAGGGGCGGCCGGCCAGAAACTGACGGGCGTTCAGATCGAGCGCTATCTTCTGGCGTTCGATCTGGCGTAGGTCGGCCAGCCGCAGTCGGTGCGGATGCCGGACTGCTTGCAGATAACCGCGCTGGCCCCTTCGACGCCAGCGGAACGCCCGGTCGCGTTCCCAGTCGGGCGCCGGCGGCGGCTCCGGCAACACGGCCTCCACTCTTGCGAGCAGGGCGGTAACCCGTTCGACCAGCGCCGGATCGACCGTCAGGTTGGCCGGCGCTATCACACTAACGACCCATCACCACGTTACGGCGCGCTTCGCCGGGATCGCTCAACAGGATCAAATCGGCCAGGATGCGGGAGCTCTCCTCCAGGGTCGCGTCCGGAACCGCGCTCTCCTCGCCTTCCGGGATCGGGTCGCCAGGTTTGAGCGGCGGCAGACCCTTGGCGACCCGATAGCGGTTTTCGCGTTCCCGCCGCCAGTTTTCGAGATATTCCCGCTCCGCCCGGCGCTGGCTCTCCATGAGCGACAGCGTGGTCTTGTTCCGTTGCTGCCGGGTGAACTCCAGGTCCTGCAGAAAGCTCTGGTAATCCGGGTCTTTTTTGGTGCGCGCCTGGTGTCGTTGCCGCAACTCCGGCACCAGGGCCGCCAACTGCTGGTCGCCGCGATAGCGGGCGGAAGCGATTTCGTCCCAGGGCAGCGCGTTTTTCTGGGCGCTCTCACCGACCTCGTCGCTGTCCATCACCGAGGAGGGGACGTGGATATCCGGCTGGACGCCGCGATGCTGGGTGCTGCCGCCGCTGATCCGGTAGAACTTGGCGAAGGTCAGCTTCAACTGGCCCTGTGGTTCCTGGGTCCGGGTGAAGCGGTTCAGATCCACCAGAGTCTGGACCGTCCCCTTGCCGAAGGTCGGGTCGCCGATAACGAGGCCGCGGCCGTAATCCTGAACGGCGCCGGCGAAGATTTCCGAGGCCGAGGCGCTGGCGTGATTCACCAGCACCGCGAGCGGTCCATCGTAGACCCGCGCGGAATCACCGTCCTCCTCAATGTCGACCTTGCCACCGGCGTTTCTGACCTGCACCACCGGTCCGCCGCCAATGAACAGCCCGGTCAAATCGACCGCTTCCTGCAAGGAGCCTCCGCCGTTGTCTCGCAGATCCAGCACCAGGCCGTCGACCTCGCCGCGCAGGGTTTCCAACAACTGTCGAACGTCGCGGGTAGTGCTGCGGTAATCCGCCACGCCATTACGGGCCGCTTCAAAGTCGCTGTAAAAAGTCGGGATAGTGATCACCCCGATCCGCAGTGCGCGATTGTCGGGGCCGGGCAGGGTCCGGATTT
>DAIRDI010000079.1:0-11712 GCA_036796235.1 Candidatus Competibacteraceae bacterium
CGCGATCAGGCCGCCGACCGGCTGCGGGCGCTGGGCGCCAAGGTCAGCGGCAGCGTATCGAAGAAGACCGATTACGTGGTGGCGGGCCGCGACCCCGGCTCCAAGCTGGACAAGGCGCGGGAGTTGGGCGTGGCGGTGCTGGATGAGGCGGGATTGCTGGCGCTGCTGGAAGGATAGGGAGACGAGGAAGTTCGCAAGTTAGATCAACTTGGCGACTCTCGCCAGAACGCCGATGATCAGCGCGGATTGCAGGAACCCTACCGCCACTACCCAGCGGATGAGTTCCGCTTTGGCGTCAGCGATATCCTTCTTGACCTCGGCGCGCAAAACTTCGATATCGCGCTTGCTTTCCACGCGCAAGGTTTCGATGTCGTGCTTGAGATCGACGCGCAGCATTTCGATATCCCGCCGCAGCTTGGATTCATGCTCGTCGATATCGCGCCGCGTTATCAGCTGCTTTTCAACAACTTCAGCGAAAGCACGCGCTTGGGTTTCGGCCTGCTGCTCGGTAAATCCGCCGGCCTTAAGTTTGGCGGCGAATTCCAGGGTATCCAGAACGATCACACTCATCTTGGCCACCCTTGGAAATGAGACTACGGTAAGCATTTGATCCCCTCTCCCCTAAAGGAGAGGGGTTGGGAGCGAGAGAATCCCCAGAATTACTTCTTCGGTTCTTCCTTCGTTTCCGACGCACCGCCCTCGGCCGGCGGAGCCGCCGGAGCGGCTTCGCTGACCTCGATGGCCATGACCTCAACTTGGGCGCCGGAACGCAGCTTTTCCAGATAGTCGTTCACCTTCCGGCTTTGCAACATCTGCGTGATCTGCGGCTTTAATTCCTCCAGCGCCGGCGGGGTCGTGTCGCGGGTATCTTCCAGCAGAATCACATGCCAGCCAAACGGCGTTTGCACCGGCTGCTCGCTGTGCTTGCCCTTTTCCATCTGAGCGACCGCCTGCGCGAACGGTGGCACCATCATGCTGGGCGTAAACCAGCCCAGATCGCCGCCGTTGGCCGCGGAACTGTCGCTGGAGTGGGTTTTGGCCAGTTCGGCAAACTGGCCGCCCTTCTTCAGTTCGGCGATGATTTCCTTGGCCTTGTCCTCGGCATCCACCAGGATGTGGCTGGCTTTGTACTCCTTGCCCTTCATCGCCGCGACGGCGGTTTCGTATTCCTTCTTGATGGCCTCCTCGCTGGGCGCGTCCGCGCCGAGCATCCGCCGCATCACGGTGCTCGCCATCAGGCTGCGCTGGATCATCGTCAACTGCTGCTGGATCTCAGGATCGTCGGCCAGGTTTTGCTTGGCGGCTTCCTGAACGAGCAATTCTTCCAGGACCAACTGATCGACCAGCGCCTTGCTGGCTTCCGGGGAATCTACTTGGGCCTGACCGCGCAATTGCTGGGCGTAGAGATCGAACGTCGCCTTGGAAATCGGGGCGCCGTTGACCACTGCGACTGGGTCGGGAACAGTGAATTGCGTCGGCTGCGCGGCTGGGGCGGCTGGGGCGGCTGGGGCGGCGGTTGAAGGTTCCTTGGCTTCTTCGGCCAATGCCGGACCGGACAGGAACAGGGCGGAGGACAAGATCAGCAAGGGGAAGGACAACAATTTGTTCGATTTGGTCATGAGCGGGTTTCCAATAATGTTATGAAACGAACTTCCGGGATCAGGCTCGGGTTTCCTCCGGGGTCCGCGCCTGAATGCTCAGTGCGTGGATTTCCCGGCGCATCAGATCGGTCACCGCCGCATTGACCAGGCGGTGGCGCTGAATCGGGGTCTTGCCGGCGAAAGCCGCGGCGACGACGCGAACGGTGAAATGGCCACCCTCCCGCGCTCCAGCGTGGCCGGCATGAGCGGCGCTGTCGTCGATGATTTCCAACGCCTCGGGCGTCAGGGCGTCGCGCAGCCGCCGTTCGATCAGGGCGACACGGTCGGTCATGCGGGCAGCACCTTGCGGAAGGGGTAGACGTCGACCGTCGCGTATACGCCGGCCGCTACATAAGGATCGGCGTCAGCCCAAGCTTTGGCGTCCTCCAACGAGGCGAATTCAGCCACCACCAGGCTGCCCTGGAAGCCGGCCGGGCCGGGGTCGGGACTATCGATGGCCGGCAAGGGGCCAGCCAACACCAGTCGACCCTCATTCAGCAGGGCGTTCAGGCGTTCCAGATGGGCGGGACGAGCCGCCAGCCGCTGGTCCAAGGTACCCGGCGCATCGTGGCCGACGAGAGCATAGAGCATGATCAGGACTCCTCCGACGAAACATCGTCGGTTTTAAGGTGACGGCTCATGTAGACGGCCTGCGCTAAAACGAACAGCAGGGTCAGGCCCATCATTCCGAACAATTTGAAATTGACCCAGGCATTTTCACTGAACGTGTAGGCCACGTAGAGATTGACCGCGCCCATGACAAAGAAAAAGAGCGCCCAGGCAAATGACAGCTTGACCCAGACCGGGGAGGGAAGTTCCAATTGCCCGCCCATCATCCGTTCCAACAGGGTTTTCTGGCCGATGACGTGGCTGCCCAGAAACGCCAAGGCAAAGAGCCAATTCACCACCGTGGGCTTCCATTTGACAAACCAGGGGTCATGCAAGGCCAGCGTCGCTCCACCCAACACCAATACCAGACCGGCGGTGATCAGCGGCAGCTTCTCGACTCGGTGCTGGCGCAGCCAGATCCAGCCGACCTGGGCCAGGGTCGCGACGATCAGAACGCCGGTCGCCACGTAAATATCCGCCAGCTTGTAGGCGACGAAGAACAATAGAATCGGGAGGAAATCGACCAGCAGTTTCATGCCGTTGGGAAGGTCCAGATCGTTGGATCGAAATAGCGGCGGACAAAAGAAAGGCGGCCTCAAGGTCGCCGGCTTGACCCAGCGTCCCCGGACTGGCAAGTTACCGAGCCGCTGTTTATCGTGTAACCGGGGAATACTAAGGCCATGAGCCGCTTTTTACAAATCCATCCCGCCAACCCGCAGCCACGGCTGATCGCCCAGGCGGTGGAACGGCTGCGCGATGGTTCCGTGATTGTCTATCCCACTGATTCCAGCTATGCCCTGGGCTGTCAACTGGGCGACAAGGCGGCGGCGGAACGCATCCGCGCCCTCCGCCAGACCGACCGCCACCACAATTTCACCCTGGTGTGCCGCGATTTATCGGAAATCGCCACTTACGCCAAGGTGGACAACCAGTGCTACCGCCTGCTCAAGGCCGCCACGCCTGGACCCTTCACCTTCATTCTGCGGGCGACCCACGAAGTGCCGCGCCGCCTGCAACATCCCCGACGCAAGACCATCGGCATCCGGGTGCCCGACAACGGCATCGTCCGCGCCCTGCTGGCGGAGTTGGGCGAGCCGATCATGAGTTGCACCCTGATCCTGCCGGGCGACGATTGGCCGCTGCACGATCCGGAGGACATAGAGGAACGATTGCGCAACGATGTGGACCTGATCATCGATGGCGGCCCCGGCCAGCGCGAACCGACCACCGTGATCGATCTCACCGAAGACGCCCCGCGACTGATCCGCCAGGGACTGGGCGACGCCAGCCCATTTCTCTAGTCCGCAACCGGACCGGCTGCGTATAATCATTCCGATGCAAGACCTGACCACGATTCAACTGCTCATCGTGCTGGCGCCGCCGTTGCTGCTGGCCATTACCCTGCACGAAGTCGCGCACGGCTGGATGGCGTTGCGCTGCGGCGACACCACCGCCCAGTCCCAGGGCCGGCTCAGCCTCAATCCGATCCGGCATATCGATCCCATTGGCACCGTGCTGGTGCCGGGCCTGCTGGCGGTGTTTGGCGGCTTCATCTTCGGTTGGGCCAAGCCGGTGCCGGTCGATTACCATCGCCTGCACCAGCCCAAGCGCGATATGGCGCTGGTGGCCATGGCCGGACCGGGGGCCAATCTGCTCATGGCCCTGGGTTGGGCGCTGGTGGCGGCCATCGGCCACGGCGTGTTCGGCGGCGCGTCCGGATGGGGCGCACCCTTGCTGCTGATGGGCGGCTATGGCGTCACCATCAACGTCATGCTGGCCGTGCTTAACATGCTGCCGATTCCCCCGCTGGACGGTTCGCGGGTGCTGGCGGGCGTGCTGCCGGACCGTTACAGCCAGCTCATGGCGCGGGTGGAACCCTATGGGTTGCTCATCCTGGTGGCGCTGCTGGCGTTCGGTCTGTTCGACGTGTTGATGCCGATCGTCATGGGCCTCAGCCAAGTCATTCTCAGTCTGTTTCGCCTTTAATCCCGATCACGAAGCCGAGCCGCCATCATGGAAATCACCCTCACCGGCATCACCACCACCGGCACCCCGCATTTGGGCAACTACGTCGGCGCGATCCTGCCGGCCATTGAGGCCAGCCGCCGCCAGGACGTGCAATCGTTCTACTTCCTGGCCGATTACCATGCCCTGGTCAAGTGTCAGGACCCCGCGCTGGTGCATCGTTCGCGGCTGGAAGTCGCCGCGACCTGGCTGGCGCTGGGTCTGGAGGTCGAGAACGTCGTTTTCTACGCCCAGACCGACATCCCGGAAATCCTGGAACTGACCTGGATGCTGACTTGCGTCACCGCCAAGGGGCTGATGAACCGCGCGCACGCCTACAAGGCGGCAGTCGCCGAGAATCTGGCCGATCCCGACAAGGACCCCGACAAGGGCGTGACGATGGGGTTGTTCTGCTATCCGATCCTGATGGCGGCGGACATTCTGATGTTCAAGGCCAGCAAGGTGCCGGTCGGTCGGGACCAGACCCAGCATCTGGAAATGGCCCGCGACATCGCCGCCCGGTTCAACTATCTGTACGGCGAGCATTTCGTGTTGCCCGAGGCGGTGGTGGATGAAAAAGCCGCCGTGCTGGTGGGACTGGACGGGCGCAAGATGAGCAAGAGCTACGGCAATACCATCCCGCTGTTCGAGCCGGAAAAGGCGTTGCGCAAGCTGATCATGCGGATCAAGACCAACTCGCTGCCGCCGGAAGCGCCCAAGGACCCCGAGACCTGCACCCTGTTCCAGATTTACCGGGCCTTCGCCAGTGTCGAGCAAACGGCGGCCATCCGCACGCGCTACGCTCAAGGCATCGGTTGGGGAGAAATGAAGCAGATCCTGTTCGAGTATCTCAATGCCCGGCTGTGCGAGCCGCGCCAGCGCTATCAGGAATTGTTGGAGGCGCCCGACCATATCGAGCAAATCCTCAAGCGCGGCGCGGTCCGGGCGCGGGAATACAGCGCGCCGTTTTTGCAGGAACTGCGGCGGGCGGTCGGCATCCGGCCGCTGGGCTCGCTGTAGAACTTCCTCGAATCGCCCCGATTCTTATCGAACCCGCGCTGAATGGACGCCATCGTCGATGCTCCGCCGCTCGCCAGGGTCGGCGGTGAACCCTGGACCCGGCTGCCGCAGGACCTGTACATCCCGCCGGACGCCCTGGAGGTGTTCCTGGAGGCCTTCGAGGGGCCGCTGGATTTGCTGCTGTATCTGATCCAGCGCCAGAACCTGAACATCCTCGATATTCCCATCGCCGCCATCACCCAGCAATACATGGAGTATCTGGCCCTGATGCAGGAATTTCGGCTGGAACTGGCGGCGGAATACCTGGTGATGGCGGCCTGGCTGGCGGAGATCAAGTCGCGGCTCCTGCTGCCCCGCCCGGCCCCGGTCGAAGGAGAGGAAGAAGACCCCCGCGCCGAGCTGGTGCGCCGGTTGCGGGAGTACGAACGCTTCCAAAAAGCCGCGCAAGCCTTGGACGCGCTGCCGCGAGTCGAGCGCGACCTGTTCGTTGCCCGCGCCGAACCGACCGAAAAAGAATCGCAGCGGATCCCGCCGCCGGTCAGCCTGACCGATCTGGTGGCGGCCCTGCGGGAGGTGCTGGCCCGCGCCGAGCTGTGCGGGCGCCACCACGTACAACGCGAAACCCTGTCGGTGCGCGAGCGGATGAGTCAGGTGCTGGATCAGTTGGATGCGCTGCGCTTTACGGCCTTTACCGCGCTGTTCCGCCCGGAGGAGGGACGCATGGGGGTGGTCGTAACGTTTTTGGCGGTGTTGGAGTTGCTGCGCGAGGCGCTGCTGGAGCTGGTGCAGGCCGAACCGTTCGCGCCGATCCACGTGCGCCGGCGCGGGTAGATGACGGGACTGTTCAGCCGCGATGCCGGAATTAAAGATCATCCTGGAAGCTTTGTTGCTGGCCGCCGACGAACCGCTGACCCTGGATCGGTTGTTGGCGGTGTTCCCGGAAGGCGAACAGCCCGACCGGGACGCGCTGCGCGCCGCGCTGGCCGAGTTGGCCGCCGATTACGCCGGGCGCGGCCTGGAACTGGTCGAAGTCGCCAGCGGTTTCCGCCTGCAAGTGCCCGAGGCGTTCGCGCCTTGGGTGTCGCGGTTGTGGGAGGAACGGACCGCCCATTACTCTCGCGCCTTGTTGGAGACCCTGGCGCTGATCGCCTACCGACAACCGGTCACCCGCGGCGAGATCGAAGCGGTGCGCGGAGTAAGTGTTAGCAGTAGTATCATGAAAACCTTGCAGGAACGCGGCTGGATCAAGGTGATCGGCCACCGTGAGGTCCCGGGGCGACCGGCGCTGTACGCGACGACCCGGGCCTTTCTGGACTACTTCAACCTCAAGAGTCTGAGCGAGTTGCCGTCGCTGGCGGCCCCGCGCGATCTGGAGGTCATCGACGCCGAACTGGCGAGCCGCGCCAGCGCGCCGCTCGACCCCTCATTACCTCAAACGGAACTGTTCGATGGCTGAACGCTTGCAGAAATTTCTCGCCCGGGTGGGGATGGGCTCCCGACGCCAGATCGAGGACTGGATTCGCCAAGGCCGCATCATCGTAAACGGGACGCCGGCGCGACTGGGTCTCCAGGTCAACGGCGCGGAGCGCATCGAGATCGACGGTCGCCAGATCCAGGTGCGCGCCTTCGGCCAGCGACGCCGGGTGCTGGCCTATTACAAACCGGTCGGCGAGGTGACCAGCCACCGCGACGCCGAAGGCCGGCCGACGGTGTTCGAGCGGTTGCCGATCCTGCGCGACGGGCGCTGGATCGCGGTCGGCCGGCTCGATCTCAACACGCAAGGTCTGCTGCTGTTGACCAACGATGGGGAACTGGCCAATCGGCTGATGCATCCCTCCTCGGAGATCGAACGGGAATACGCGGTTCGGGTGTTGGGCGACGTGACGCCGGAGATGTTGAAGCGGTTGCGGGAAGGAGTGACGCTGGACGATGGACCCGCGCGCTTCGACGCGATCCGCGACGTCGGCGGGGAGGGCGTCAACCACTGGTATCATGTGACTCTGCGGGAAGGCCGCAACCGCGAGGTGCGACGGCTGTGGGAATCGCAGGGCGTTACGGTCAGCCGGTTGACTCGGGTTCGTTATGGGCCGGTTACCTTGCGCCGGGGCTTGCATCCGGGACACTGGGACGAACTGGACGATGAGCCATTGCAAGTGCTGCTGGAAGCGGTGGGCTATCCGCCGCGCGTCCGTGAACCCGCGGAGCCGGTCTCCCGGAGCCACCGACCGTTCCAGGCCGGCGGCGCGCGGTCCGGCCCACCGCGCCACGACTCGCGTCCCGAATCCCGAGGCTCGGCGTCCCCGTCGCGCGGTTCAGTCAATCCTTGGCCAGCTCGGCCCGCGCATCCGCACGGTCGTCGTGGGGATGGAGATTCCGGTCCCCGGCGTCCGTTCGGTCCTGGGCGCGGAAAGTCCGACCGGTGACGCCCCGGCTGTCTGGTCCCAGCAAGTATAGATAGCTGGCCAGAATCTCCTCCGGATCGGCCCACTCGGCCGGATCGCGCCCCGGATAGGCCCGCGGGGTCAGTCCGGTGCGGACCCGGCCGGGATCGATGCTGTTGACCCGGATGGGCGTATTGGCTTCCAGTTCGTTGGCGAGCAATTTCATCAAGGTTTGCGCGCCGCCCTTGGCCACCGCGTAGGCTCCCCAGTAGGCCGCTCCATCCTCGCTGACCGGATCGGTGGTGAACACCACTGAGGCATCGGTCGAACGATTCAACAACCCGAGGACGGCTTGGGTCAGCAGGAACGGAGCGTTGAGGTTGACTTGCAGGACCCGGTACCAGCGTTCGATGTCGTAGTTGGCGAGCGGTGTTAAACCCTCGAACAGGGCGGCGTTGTGCAGCAGTCCATCGAGCCGACCGAATTCGGTCTCTAGTACTTGGGCCAGATCGATATAGTCCTTGGGCGCGGCGCCCTCCAGATTCATCGGATAAATCGCTGGCTTGGGCGCTCCGGCCTGTTCGATCGCGTCGTACACCTGTTCCAGCTTGCGGGTGGTTCGCCCGAGCAGAATCACGGTGGCGCCATGGGCCGCCAAACACCGCGCGGTGGCCCGGCCGATGCCGTCTCCTGCGCCGGTCACCAGAATGATCCGTTCTTTCAACAGATCGAGAGTGGGTTGATAATTCTTCATGGCCACACCTTATCTCGCGAGATTGTCGGTGAATCAGTTTACTATGCCGACGCCAAGCGCCGGTAGCGACGCCGCAGCCGCCAGGCGAGCCATAGCTTGCGCAACGGCGTCAACCGAATGCGCTGTTCCAACAAGCGGTAGCCATCCTCGGCGATCTCCGTCAGCAGAGCCATCGTCAGTTCCAGGTGCACGAGCAGACCGCTTTGGGAATAGCGGTCCACGTCCGGCAACAATTCCAGCGCGCGCCGGTGATACTCGCGCAGCCGTTCGGCTTGAAAAGCGAACAGCCGCTGGACCCGCTCGGTGGTCTGCGCGGCCAGCAGATCGCTCGGATCGACTCCGAAGCGGCGCATTTCATCCTCGGGCAGATAAAATCGCCCGTGTTGGGCATGACGGCGCACTTCGTACAGACGCTCGAACAACAGCAGCAGCGCGCCGGCTTCATGGGCGAAGCGGGGCGTCGCGCGCCGGTCCTGGTAACCTAGCACTTCGGTCGCCAGGAGTGCCGGCACGCTGCCGAGGCGGTGGACGTACAGCGTCAGTTCGGTAAAGGTTGGGTAGACGTCGTAGTCCAGATCCATCGCCACCCCATCAAGCATTTCCCGGAAATACTCCTCGGGCAGGTTGAAAGCATTCAGGCGCGTTCGCAAAGCGCGGCTGACCGGATGCCGCGGCTCCCCGGCGAACAGGCGTTCCAGTTCGCCCCGCCACCAGTCCAGTTTGGTTCGGGCCACGCCGGGATCGCGGCATTCCTCGGTAATCTGGCTGATTTCCAGTTGAAACGCCCGAATCGCGATCCAGGCTTGGCGCCGCTCGAGCGGCAAACCCAGCAGGCTGTAGCGGAAATCGGAGCCCGGCCGAATGGCCAGTTGGTGGCAGTAATCCTCAGGAGTCATGGGGATGAGTTCGCTGGAGTTGCATGGCGTCGGCGCGGCTCCAAACCAATCTCCGCGCGCCAATAAAAATAGGCCCGTTTATTGCTTAAAAACAAGCGTGCATGAGCAATTGTGACCGGGACGGGAGGCTTGCCATGATGACTATCCGTGATATCAATCGGTTGCCGGAATCCGAGCGAGCGGTAACGCGCGCATCGTACCAATATTATCGCGCCGTGTTGCAGGGCGCGCCCGACACCACGTGCCAGCGGTTGCGGCGGCTCTGGCTAGGCGAAATTCGGCGGCGCTGGCCGGAGGCCAGCCGATGACGGCATGCACTGCGTGTCTCATTTACGTCGCCGCAGCTCTTGTAACAGTTGTTGTTCGCCCGCGCGCAATTGGCCCGAACGAATCGTGGAAAGGGAAGCATCGTCTTCCTTGAGTTCCTTGGCGGGCACATCGGGCGGGGGGCGAGCGCCGTAGTGAACCTTGCCTTCGGCATCGGTCCAGGTGTAGATGTGCCGGGTCGGTTCGACGGAAACCGGCTTGGCGTTGAGTTGGAGCGGTTCGGCGAACTGACCCTCGGGCGGGCGGTTGCCGAAATGCACGCGCCCGGCCGCGTCTTTCCAGGTATAGACCTCGTCGGCCAAAGCCAGGCTCCCCGACAGCGTCAGGAGCAAGACGCCCGGCAAGCCGACTAACCACCCGCCGCGTCGATCCCGCCAACGTCGAGAGGGCAGCGGGTTCGGGCGCTTGGGCCGCGGCTCAGATAAGCGGTTCGGGCCATTCATTTTCGGGCGTATCGATGACGGGGACGACCAGTACGGGTCGTTTGGACAAGAGCGTAAGCCGGCGGCTGGTCGAACCCAGAAAGCTTTGCACTCTGGAGCCGGTGTGCGAACCCGCGACGATCAAATCGGCGTCGCATCGGTCGGCCTCATGCAGAATAGTTTCGTGCGGCACCCCGCTGAGCACACGGATTTCCGAGATCAGCGGAGTCTCTTCCAGGGTCGTACCCAACTCTTCGGCGCAAAAGGCTTCCAGCCGATTGTGGAATTTTTCCAGAATCCCCTCGGTCGCTTCGTGTTGGAGGTGGTGGACCTGCTCCGGCGACAGATAGGTTTCCATCAGAAACCGTACCGAATTATTCAGCGGCTCGACCACGTGCAACAGCACGATTCTGGCGTTCAACTGCTTGGCCAAGCCGACCGTGAAGCGAAACACCGGCCGTGTATGAGGACCGAGGGCCGTCGTGTAAAGAATAGTCTTGATATGGGGAACCATGGCGCGCTCCAAGCAGTTTGAGTAAACATGGTCGCCGTGCTTGGTCCGAATCGCCTTGACGGACGGTGGACGGCGCAATAAGAGATAGCCTAATTCCAACTACTCCAGTCTGCAATTGCTGTTTGCCAACCGATCTCGGTAAAGTTCTCCTTCGCGTTGCCGATATCCTGACTTAATGAGCCTCTCGACCCGATGAGCGACTGGTGTCGAGTCTGGCGGCGGAGATCAACGGGAGGTGGCTTTCATGAAAATCGCCAGTTCAGATATTTTATTGTCCGGCCGACATGCCGCGGTCGAAAGCCGCGAGGTTCGGGAATCGCTGCGGATGTGGGTCGGCGAGCGCCGGCCGGACTTCGAGGATCAGGGACGGCGACCCAACTCGCCGCCCGGAATGGCGCGGGTGGATACCGTGCGGCTCTCGCCGGAAGCCCGCGCGGCTCAATCCAGCAAGCAGGTCGCGCCACCCGACGCGGAATTGACGCCGGAAGACGAGTTAAAGCTGACCATGCTCGTCGACATGATCGCGGTATTAACCGGTAAGAAAATCAAACTGATTTCCCCAAAAGAACTCAGCGACAAACTGGCCGCGGCTCAGGAGCAGGCCCAGGAGCACGCTGGAGGCTTATCAAAAATCCATCGGCGGGACGACGCGGCGGCGCGACCCGCCGGTTTCGGCATCGAATACGACTATTACGAACGCCATTACGAAGCGGAAAAAACGACCTTCTCGGCGACGGGGCTGATCAAGACTCAGGATGGCCGGGAAATCGCGTTTTCGCTGGATCTCAGCATGAGCCGGGAATTTCTGCGCGAGCAGAACGTCTCCTTGAGGGTCGGTGATGCGCGATTAAAAGATCCGCTGGTGCTGAATTTCGAGGGAAATGCCGCCGAACTGACTTCGATGCGCTTCAGCTTCGACATCGATTCCAACGGGCAGCCGCGGCAGATCGCTTTCGTCGGTTCGGACAGCGGTTTTCTGGCGCTGGACCGCAACGGCGACGGTGTGATTAACAATGGTCGCGAGCTGTTTGGTCCCGCGACTGGGGACGGTTTTGCCGAGCTGGCCGCCCACGACGAGGATAGCAACGGCTGGATCGATGAAAACGATTCGGTTTATCAGCATCTGCGCATCTGGTCCAAGGACG
>DAIRDI010000080.1:0-10450 GCA_036796235.1 Candidatus Competibacteraceae bacterium
CGTGGCGGGCGGCGGCGATCCTGGTCGGCCGCAGTCTCCAGCCGGTCGGCGCCGGCTACGGCTGGCGCACCGATCCCCGCCTGCGCTTCGTCTCGCCGCTGTATCTGAGCGAGCCGCAAATCCTGGCCTACATGGCGCGGATCACCGTCCCGGCGCTGTTGATCTGCGGTGCGGACGGCTATCTGGTGAAGCGGGCCTACATGCGGGACCGCTACGCCCGCATCGCCGATCTCACGGTGAAAATCCTGCCGGGCGGGCATCACCCGCATCTGGAAGATCCCGAACCCTGCGCCCGGTTGCTGGCGCCTTTTTTCGCGGCCGACCGCGCCGGTTGAGCGCGGCGGGGATAGCCGAGCGCTATGGACGACTTTTTAACAATCGATTGGCGTCCCTACCCGTTCGTCGTTAATCTTGGAGCCATGCAATCCTTGTCACTCCAACAACCCGCTAAGGAGTCTCATCATTATGACCCCGCAAATCGACATCGGCATCAGTGAGGAATTCCGCCAGGAAATCGGCGCGGGCCTGTCCCGGTTACTGGCCGACACCTACACCCTTTACCTCAAGACCCACAACTTTCACTGGAACGTCACCGGACCGCTGTTCAACACCCTGCACCTGATGTTCGAAACCCAGTACACCGAACTGGCGCTGGCGGTGGATCTGATCGCCGAACGCATCCGGGCGCTGGGTCTGCCGGCGCCGGGCAGCTATGCCCAGTTCGCCCAACTGACCAGCATTCAGGAAGAAACCAGAGCGCCAGCGGCGGAAGAGATGATCCGACAACTGGTCAAGGACCAGGAAGCGGTGGTCCGCACCGCCCGCTCGATCTTCCCGGCGGTCGAGAAGGCTAGCGACGAACCGACCGCCGACCTGCTGACCCAGCGGATGCAGATCCACGAGAAAACCGCGTGGATGCTGCGGAGCATGTTGGGCTGAACGGCTAGCGCCACCGCACACCCCCACGGCGCCGCAAAATCCGCTGTCGCTTCCCTCCTGAATCCGCCGGCTGTCGCTAAACCCGGTGCGATTCAGGTAAAGTCACGGTTCCCGATCGACCGTCTCCGGCGCCGCCGCCGGGACTCTTGCCCGAGGTGACCGTACAGCCATGCGGGATTACTGGATTGCCCCTTCGATCCTCTCCGCCGACTTTGCCCGGCTCGGCGCGGAGGTGGACGCCGTGCTGGCGGCGGGCGCCGACCTGATCCATTTCGACGTCATGGACAACCACTACGTCCCCAACCTCACGGTGGGGCCTCTGGTATGTGAAGCGCTGCGCAAGCACGGCGTCACCGCGCCCATCGACGCCCACCTGATGCTCAAGCCGGTGGACCGCATCATTCCCGATTTCGCCGCCGCCGGCGCCACCTACATCACCTTCCATCCCGAAGCCAGCGAACACATCGACCGCAGCTTGCAATTGATTCGCGACTGCGGCTGTAAATCCGGGCTGGTGTTCAACCCGGCCACGCCGCTGGAATATCTGAAATACGTGATGGACAAACTGGACATCGTATTGCTGATGTCGGTCAACCCTGGCTTCGGCGGCCAGAGCTTCATCGACGGCACCCTGCGCAAGCTCCACGAAGCCCGCCGGCTGATCGACGCCAGCGGGTATCCGATCCGGCTGGAAGTGGACGGCGGGGTCAAGATCGACAATATCCGCAAGATCGCCGCGGCCGGCGCCGACACTTTTGTCGCTGGCTCCGCCATCTTCAACACCCCGGACTATCACGCCACCCTCGCCGCCCTGCGCGCCGAGCTGGCTCAAGTGGAGCGCTAACCGTATGTTCGACAACGTCGCCGCCCTGTTCCTCGATCTGGACGGCACTCTGGTGGACAGCGTCCCCGATCTAACCGCCGCGCTCAATCTCATGCTGGACCAACTGGATCTACCCGCGCGCGAAGAAGCGCAAGTGCGCGACTGGGTCGGCAACGGCATGAACAATCTGATCCACCGCGCCCTGACCGGCGCCATGGACGGGCGGGCCGACCCCGAGCTGTTCGTCCGCGCCAGAGCGTTGTATCGGATCGCCTACGCGGACAACATCAGCGCCCACAGCAGCCTTTATCCGGGCGTGCGCGACGGGCTGGCCGCGCTGCACGCCGCCGGTTGGCCCATGGCCTGCGTCACCAACAAACCCGCTGAATTCGCCCGCCCCCTGCTGGACCGACTGGGCATCAGCGTCTTCTTTACCACCGTGATCGGCGGCGAGTGCATCCCCCACCCCAAACCCGCGCCGGACGCGCTGCTGTTAAGCGCCGAACGACTGGGCGTACCGATCGACCGAGGGCTGATGGTCGGCGATTCGCTCAACGATGTGGGCGCGGCCCGCAACGCCGGCTGTCCGGTGGTCTGCGTCCCCTACGGCTACAATCACGGGCGCGACATTCGCGAGGCCGCACCGGACGCGGTGATCGCCTCCATCGCCGACCTGCCCGCCCTGTTGCCCGAGGCCGCCTGATGTCCGGACAACCGGCTTTGGAGTTCCGATGGCGTTGCCGGGACTGACGCGCTTCCAACACCCACCGTCTCCCGCAATGCCAAGCTATCGGTACCCCCATGACTCCTCAAGACTTTCAACGCCTGGCCGGCGAAGGCTACAACCGCATCCCGGTCGCCCGCGAGGTGCTGGCCGATCTCGACACGCCGCTGAGCACCTATCTCAAACTGGCCGACGCCCCCTACAGCTACCTGCTGGAATCGGTGCAGGGCGGGGAAAAATGGGGCCGCTACTCGATCATCGGTTTGCCCTGCCGCAAGATCATCCGGGTGCGCGGCGCGCGCGTCACGGTCGAACACGCCGGGGAAATCGTCGAAACCCTGGACTGCCCGGACCCCCTGGCCTGGATCGAGGAATTCCAGCGCCGCTACCGGGCGCCGGCCACCGGCGAGGGTTTGCCGCGCTTCATCGGCGGACTGGTCGGTTACTTCGGCTACGATATTATCCGCTACATCGAGCCCCGGCTGGCTCGCTGCCCCAATCCCGACCCGCTGGACAATCCCGATATCCTGCTGCTGGTATCCGAGGATGTCGTGGTGTTCGACAATTTGGCGGGACGGCTGTACCTGATCACCGTGGTGGACCCGGCGGTGGAACGCGCCTACGCGCGCGCCCAGCAACGGCTGGACGAGTGGGTGGAACAACTGCGCGCCGGGCGCTCGCTCTATGCGCCGCGCCGCCCCAACCCGGCCGCCGCCGCCGAGTTCGTGTCCGATTTCACCCAGCGCGGTTTCGAGACCGCTGTCGAGCGCATCAAGGACTACATCGTGGCCGGCGACTGCATGCAGGTGGTGATCTCACAACGGCTGTCGGCGCCGTTCCGGGCCGCGCCGCTCGATCTATACCGGGCCTTGCGCGGCTTGAATCCCTCGCCCTACATGTATTTCCTGAACCTGGGTGATTTTCATATCGTCGGCTCCTCGCCGGAAATCCTGACGCGACTGGAGGATGGCCTGCTGACGGTGCGCCCGATCGCCGGCACTCGCCAGCGCGGCGCCACCGAGGAGCAGGATCAGGCGCTGGAAGCGGAGATGCTGGCCGATCCCAAGGAACGGGCGGAGCATCTGATGCTGATCGATCTGGGCCGCAACGACGTCGGCCGGGTTTGCGAAACCGGTAGCGTGCGCCTGACCGAGAACATGGCGGTCGAGCGCTACTCCCACGTCATGCACATTGTCTCCAACGTCACCGGACGGCTGCGCCCCGGATTGACCGCGCTGGACGCGCTGCGCGCCACCTTCCCGGCGGGCACGGTCAGCGGCGCCCCCAAGATCCGCGCCATGGAGATCATCGACGAACTGGAGCCGGTCAAGCGCGGGATCTACGCCGGCGCGGTCGGCTATCTGTCCTGGTCCGGCAACATGGACACCGCGATCGCCATCCGCACCGCCGTGCTCAAGGATGGCGTGCTGCACGTCCAGGCCGGAGCCGGCATCGTCGCCGATTCGATCCCGGAAAAGGAGTGGGAGGAAACCATGAACAAGGGCCGCGCCCTGTTCCGGGCGGCGGCGCTGGCGGAGCGCGGGCTGGACGCGCCGCGGGCGGTTGGAGAGTAAGACGTCCGCCAAGCCACATTCCAGCAGCACGCCGCGAAAACCACCAAAGCCGTTGAGGGATCGCCGGCGTTGGCGGATCGCCGTGAAAATCCCGAGATGACGAAGAACGCTCATGGCCGCCGACAATCCCAAAACTTGGCCCGACTATTGGCGCAAGCTGCGCGAGGCGTTGTTGGACCCGCGCGTGGAGAACGAGGTTCTGGATGCGGCCTTGCGCGAGGCGCGCGCTCGGCAACCGCTGCCGGTGCTATGGCTGATCGGTAAGACCCAGGCCGGCAAAACCTCGATCATCCGCGCCCTGACCGGCAGCCCGGCCGCTGAAATCGGCAACGGCTTCCAACCCTGCACCCGTACCGCCCGCTTTTACGACTTCCCGAATGAAGCGCCGGTGGTGCGCTTTCTCGATACTCGCGGCCTGGGGGAAGTCGCCTATGATCCCGTCGAAGATGTCCGCTATTGTGAGTCTCAGGCCCACCTGCTGCTCGGGGTGATGAAAGCCGCCGACATCCGCCAGGATGCCGTGTTCGACGTGTTGCGCGCGGTGCGCCAGCGCCACCCGGAATGGCCGGTGCTGATCGCCCAGACCGGCCTGCACGAACTCTACCCGTCCGGTGGCGACCATCCGTCGCCGTATCTCTACGACCGGGAATCGTGGCCGCTTGAAGTTCCCGTGGATTTGGGCCGCGCCCTGCGCGCGCAGCGCGACCGGCTGGAGTACCTGCCGGGAGCGACGCCGGTGCGTTGGGTTCCGGTCGATCTGACCCTGCCGGAAGATGGCTACGACCCGATGAATTACGGCCTGGAAGCGCTCTGGACCGCGATTGAGGCGGTCTCGACCCTGGGTTTGCAGGACCGACTGCAAGGCGATACCAGGGTGCGCGACGTCTACGCGCGCGCCGCCCATCCCCACATCGTGGGCTATGCGCTGGCGGCGGCCGGCCTCGGCGCGCTGCCGGTGGTGGATTGGGTCGGGGTGCCGGCGGTACAGGCCAAACTGTTGCACAGCTTGGCGGCGATTTACGAACAGGGTTGGGACGGGCGGCGGGCCTCCGAATTTCTCGGCCTGCTCGGCGCGGGGGTGGGCGCCGGCTATCTGGCGCGGATGGTGGGCCGGGGTCTGGTCAAGTTCGTTCCGTTCTGGGGCCAAACCCTGGGGGCCGTGTGGGGAGCGACGACCAGCGGCGCGACCACCTACGCGCTCGGCAAGGCCGCTGGTTACTACTTCGCCAGCCGGCGACAGGGCCTGCCGCTGGACGCGGCGGCGCTGCGCCGCATCTACGCCGAGGCCCTGGCCACCGGCGCGGCGGTCCTGAAAATCACGCCCGAGCAGCGGCGGTAACCGCCCACCTGACGAGGATACGGTACGTGGGATGAAAGCCCTGTTCGAACACCTCGACCGCTGGCGGTTGCTGGCGCTGTTGCTGTGGGCGCTGCCGGTGGTGGCGCTGTTGTTGCTGGGGACTCTGTGGTTGTGGCAGTCCCAGGCGCTGCTGTACTGGCTGATCGCCATGGTGCTCTGCGGTGGCACCGGTTACGGTTTGCAAGCCTGGCTGGTGCGGCGCGACCGCAAACTGCTCGCCGCCGCCGCGACCGAACCCGATCCCTCCTGGCCACCCAGAGCAGAGGACGCCTGGGCGGCGGTCGAGGCGCTGGCCGGCCAGACCGAGCCGGAGGCGTGGCCGCTGAGCGACGGCGGCCGGTTGTGGCTGCTGGGCCGCAACGCGCTGGACACCGTCGCCCGCCATTACCATCCGCGAGTCGAACGGCCGTTGCTGGAATTGACCGTACCGCACACGCTGTTGATCATCGAGCGCGCCAGCCGCGATCTGCGCCGGGACGTGACGGAGCATCTGCCCTTCAGCCATCGTCTGACCATCGGCGACCTGCTACGCGTCTGGCGCTGGAAGGACTCCACCGAACGATTGGTGAATATTTATCGGGCCGGGCGGCTAGTGATCAACCCGCTCGAAGCGCTGGTCAGCGAGTTGGGCGGTCTGGCGCGGGGCCGGGCTTACCGCGATGTGTGGGTGGAGACTCAGCGCTGGCTGCTCCGGGAGTACGTCCGCAAGGTCGGCTATTACGCCATCGACCTGTACAGCGGGCGGCTGCCGCTCACCGAGGGCGAGCCGACCGCCGCGCCGACCCCGGATTCCCGGCGCGCGCTGGAACAGGCCGGGGAAGCTGCCGCAGCGACCGGCGAGCCGCTGCGGATCGTGGTGCTGGGCCGGGCCAACGCCGGCAAATCGAGCCTTATCAACGCCCTGTTCGGCCGCTTGACCGCCGCAGCCGACGTGCTGCCGGACACCACGGCGGCGTTGACGCCCTATCGGCTGGAGCGCGAAGGCTTGACCGCCGCGCTGATCTTCGACACCCCCGGCTGCGATACCGAGTTGCTGGACGACAAGACCTTGCGGAAGACGGTGTTGGAGGCGGACTTGCTGCTGTGGGTTTGCGCCGCGCCGCGCCCCGACCGGCGGCTGGAGCGGGAGCGCCTGGACGCCGCGCGCGCCTGGCTGGCCGCCCGCCCGGATCGCCGGCCGCCGCCGCTGGTGGTCGCGGTCAGCCACATCGATCTACTGCGCCCGCCGCGCGAATGGCAACCGCCTTATGATCTAGTCAACCCGCAAGGCCCGAAAGCCGAGAACATCCGCGCGGCGGTGGCGGCGGTGGCCACGGACCTGGCGACGCCGATCGCCAGCGTCATTCCCGTCTGCCTGGCCGAGAACCGGGTTTACAACGTGGACGATGCCCTGTGGGCGGCGATTCTCGCCCAGCAGAATGAGGCCGGCCGGGTGCGTTTGTTGCGTTGCCTGGAGGAGCGGAAACGGGTGGAGAACTGGACGCTGCTCGGCCGGCAACTGGCCAACGCGGGGCGGTTCCTGCTGGATTTGCCGAAGCGAGCGTGGGGTTGAGTGGCGAAGCCATGCGGGTTTTCCAAGCGCCTTACGCCGGCCGTTCGCAACGATTGAACTTGGCCGAAGTGGAGAAAGCGCGTCAGGCAACGAAGCCATGTCCCATATCAAAATCAACCGCCCTCACGATCTGACGGTCGATCGAGCCAGGGAGATCGTGGAGATCCTCGCCACCCGGCTGACCGACCGCTATGAATGCCATACCCACTGGCAGGACGACTCGCTGCATTTCGAGCGCTCCGGCATTGCCGGACAAATCGATGTGGAGCCGGGCATGGTACGGGTGAGCGCGCAACTTGGATTCCTGATCGCGCCGCTGAAGCACCGGTTGGAAGAGGAAATTCGCCGGTATTTGGATGAGGGGTTCGGCGAGTCGTAACCGGTTTTGCGCGCCGATCCCTCAATCGCGCGGTCACGCGGCATCGAGCACTTCCAAGTCGTAGAGAAGAATCATGGGATCCGCGGAAACGAGCGTCATGCGCTCGGTGATGGCTTGGGCAATCAGCAGACGGTCGAAGGGATCGCGGTGGTGGCTGGGTAAATCACCAACTTTGAGCACGTGGTGGAACTGGATGGGCAGGCCAGTAATCCGGTTGGCCGCGATTCTGCTCGGTACGTACCTCGCCGGCGGCTCGGGCAGGGAGATCCGACCGAGGCCGTGTTTGATGGCGATTTCCCAGGCGCTGGCGGCCGAAAGGAACACCGCGTTTGCGACATTGCCAATAATCGCCCGAACATGCGGGTTCAGCCGCTCCGGTTCAGCGTTCCACCAGAGCCAGCAATGCGTGTCCAGAAGAAAGCGCCCGCTCACCGCTCAAAATCCTGCAACAGTTCCTCGGGCAAGGGCGCATCGAAGTCCTCGTGGATGATCACGCGGCCGCGATCCATGCCGGAAACGCGCATTCCACCCTGTTCCTCGTAGGGACACAGCCGGGCGATGGGACGTCCGGTCCTGGCGATGATGATCTCCTCCCCACTTTCCATTCGAGAAAGCAACTCGGAAAGGCGAGTTTTCGCTTCATGAATATTGACCGTGGTCATAGGGTGTCTGCTGTTTGTGATGGCCTATTTGGGATAGGGTAGACTAAGTGATTAGCTAGATCAATCGATTGATCACCTCCCGCCTTTGGTGGCGTCGTTCGTTCAACGCAGTGCGAGCCTCAAAAAATTTTTTCGGACGCTTGCCAATTTCCGGATAACGGGAAACTACACTCAAAGTCGCCATTCAGGTGATTTTGCGGTCGCAGTTGCTTCGGGGTTCGCGCTGCTGCTCGGTTTCGGACAGCGCCGGACCATCATTCAATAACGCAAAGACAGCGATATCAGCGGATGCATGGCTTATCCGGGCCTGTTTTAGCGTTGGTGGATTGGAGGGCCGACATGATCCACAAGTCGCAGCAGTCCGGCGAACAAGCCGAACCGTCACAACCGTTCGCGGCCCCGTCGATTGCGCTCCCCAAGGGCGGCGGCGCCATCCGCGGCATGGGCGAGAAATTCGCCGCCAACCCGGTCACCGGCACCGGCTCCCTGTCCGTACCCATCGCCACCAGTCCCGGTCGCTCTGGCTTTGGTCCGCAACTTTCCCTGTCCTACGATTCCGGCGCGGGCAACGGGCCGTTTGGTTTCGGCTGGAATCTCTCCCTGCCGGCGATCACCCGCAAGACCGACAAGGGATTGCCCCAGTACCTCGACGCCGAGGAATCGGATGTCTTCATCCTGTCCGGCGCGGAGGATCTGGTGCCCGTTCTGCGGCCGGACGGCACGCGCTTCGAGGACGACACGACCGCTCCAGGGTACGTCATCCACCGCTACCGCCCGCGCATCGAAGGGCTGTTCGCCCGCATCGAACGCTGGACCCACGTCGAAACTGGCGACGTCCACTGGCGTTCCCTCTCCAAGGACAACGTCCTCACGATTTACGGCCAGGACGAAAACTCGCGCATCGCCGATCCCGAGGACGCGGGACGCATCTTCAGTTGGCTGATCTGCGAAACCCGCGACGACCAGGGCAATGCCGTCGTCTATGAGTACAAGCCCGAGGACGGCACGGGAATCGACCTGAGCCAAGCCCACGAGCGCAATCGCGGCGAGGTCGACGACTCCCGGCGTACCGCCAACCGCTACCTGAAATGGATTCACTACGGCAACCGCGCGCCACTGCTGGACGACGCAGGCCATCGCCCCCACACCCTGACCCCGACGCAGCGCGACAACGCCGGCTGGATGTTCGAGGTGGTTTTCGACTACGGCGAACACGATTTGGCCGACCCGAAACCCAACGATGCCGGCGACTGGCTTGCCCGCCACGACCCCTTCTCCAGCTACCGGGCTGGCTTCGAGGTACGCACCACGCGGCTGTGCCGGCGCGTGCTGATGTTCCATCACTTCCCCGATGAAGCGGGCGTGGGTCAAAACTGCCTGGTGCGTTCGACGGCGTTCGACTACCGGGAAACGCCCGTCGCCGCGTTCGTCACCGCCGTGACCCAAAACGGCTACCAGCGTTCTGACGCGGGCGGCTATCTCCGGCGATCCCTGCCGCCGCTGGAGTTCGAATACAGCCAGGCCGTGATCGGCCAGGACATCCATGACGTCGATCCCGCCAGCATCGAGAACCTGCCCGTTGGGGTGGACGGCGCCGCGTACCAGTGGCTCGATCTCGACGGTGAAGGGCTCTCGGGTGTCCTCACGGAGCAGGGCGGCGGCTGGTTCTACAAACGCAACCAATCGGCGCTGGCGGCGGATCGGGTGACGCCGGGGGATTCCGCCCGCTTCTCGCCCCTCGAAGCAGTCGCGCGCATACCCCATGGCAGCCCTCTGGCTCAAGGCGCGCAATTTCTCGATCTGGCCGGCGACGGCCAAGTCGATTTGGTGGAGCTTGATCCGCCGATGGCCGGTTTCTACGAGCGCACCGATGATCAGGACTGGGAATCCTTCCGTCCGTTTACCTCGCTCCCGAATCTAGCCTGGAACGACCCGAACCTGAAGTTCGTCGACCTCACCGGCGACGGCCACGCCGACGTGCTGATCACCGAGGATTGGGCGCTGACCTGGTATCCGTCGCTGGCGGAAGACGGCTTCGGTCCGGCGAACCGCGTCAGCGTGCCGACCGACGAGGAACGCGGCCCGCGCATCGTGTTCGCCGACGGCACCCAGACCATTTTCCTGGCCGACCTGTCCGGCGACGGGCTGACCGACCTCGCGCGCATCCGCAACGGCGAGGTGTGCTACTGGCCCAATCTCGGCTACGGCCGCTTCGGCGCCAAAGTCACCATGGACGACGCGCCCTGGTTTGATGCCCCGGATCAGTTCGACCCGCGCCGCATCCGCCTGGCCGACCTCGACGGTTCCGGGACGACGGACCTCATTTACCTGGGGCGCAACCAGACCCGGCTCTGGTTCAACCATTCTGGCAATGTCTGGAGCCCGGCCCACGACCTACCCGGCTTTCCGCCGGTGGACAACGTGGCGGCCGGCGCGG
>DAIRDI010000080.1:10460-11290 GCA_036796235.1 Candidatus Competibacteraceae bacterium
ACGTCAGTGGCGGCTGTCGATCTGCTGGGCAACGGCACCGCCTGTCTGGTCTGGTCCTCGCCGCTGCCGGGGGCCAGTCATGCGCCGATGAAGTACCTCAAGCTGATGGCCGAGGGCAAACCGCATCTGCTGATCAGCACCCGCAACAACCTGGGCGCCGAGACGCGGGTGCATTACGCGCCTTCGACCTATTTCTATCTGCGGGATCAAGCCGAAGGGAGACCGTGGATCACCAAGCTGCCCTTCCCGGTGCATGTGGTCGAGCGCGTGGAAACCTACGACCACATCAGCCGCAACCGCTTCGTCACCCGCTACGCCTACCACCACGGCAATTTCGATGGCGTCGAGCGCGAGTTTCGCGGTTTCGGGATGGTGGAGCAGTGGGATACGGAAGAAATCGGCTCCCTCGCCCCGGGCGGAGGAGGGGCCTGGGGTGAAGGGGCAATCAATCTCGACGCCGCCTCCAACGTGCCGCCGGTGCATACCAAAAGCTGGTTCCACACTGGCGTCTATGTGGACCGGGCACACATCTCGCTGCAATTCGAGAATGAGTATTATCGCGAGCCAGGGTTGAGCGACGATGCATTCCGCAACCAGTTGCTGCCCGATACGCATCTCCCTGATCGACTGTCACTTGAAGAAGAGCGCGAGGCTTGCCGGGCGCTCAAGGGCCAGATGTTGCGTCAGGAGGTGTACGCCGATGATGCCGGGCCTGACGCATCCGAGGCGGCGCAGCAACGCGCCCGCACGCCCTACAGCGTCGTCGAGCAGGACTTCACCATCCGTCCGCTGCAACCCCGCGCCGGCAACCGCCATGCGGTCTTCTTCAC
>DAIRDI010000081.1:0-11260 GCA_036796235.1 Candidatus Competibacteraceae bacterium
CCGATCGTCCCCACGTTGACGTGCGGCTTGCTGCGCTCAAACTTTTCTTTGGACATTCAGGCGCTCCCCTGTAAAACTTAATCAAAGAGCCAGAGATTTGGAACACATGCGAAAGTGGCGTTTCAAAGCATTCGGAATAGAATAATATTGTGTGGAGCCCATAACCAGATTTGAACTGGTGACCTCATCCTTACCAAGGATGCGCTCTACCGACTGAGCTATATGGGCCTAAAAACATTATGTTAGCTCAAGTATATTGCTTGGAGCGGGTGATGGGAATCGAACCCACACCATCAGCTTGGAAGGCTGAGGTTCTACCATTGAACTACACCCGCTCTGAACCCGCGCCGAGCTGGGTTCGGCGTCTGGAGAGGTTCCGCCGGCTTCCGCGCCCAGATTCGGTTGTTTTTTCTCAAGTGGTGGAGGGGGAAGGATTCGAACCTTCGAAGGCTGAGCCAACAGATTTACAGTCTGCCCCCTTTGACCGCTCGGGAACCCCTCCGAATTTGAGTCGATCATTTTGCTGGCTAAAAATAGGCTTGTCAATTGTCGTTATGAAGTTTTTGCGAAACGCGCTCTTGAGGGTCTACTATAATCCAGGCGGACGGGCTGGCGTAGCTCAGTCGGTAGAGCAGTTGCCTTGTAAGCATCAGGTCGGGGGTTCGAGTCCCCCCGCCAGCTCCAGGAACAACCTTCTGAATAATTTGGGAGAATTCAAGAGAATTTGAATTCGGATCTTTTGGGTTAAAGAGACCCATACCCTTGCCCGGGTCGAGCAACCATCTTCGTAATGTCAGCAAGCATCCACCCCAACCCACTGTCCTAAAAGAGGATTTTCTCATGGCGCAACTCAAGCCCGGTGTCGTTTCCGGTAAAGACTATCTGACTCTGGTAGCAGCGGCGAAGGCGGGCAATTACGCCCTGCCGGCGGTCAACGTCGCCAGCAGCAGCACGATCAACGCGGTCCTGGAGGCCGCGGCGAAGAACAACGCCGACGTCATCATCCAGCTGTCCAACGGTGGCGCGCAGTTCTACGCCGGCCAAGGCATGAAGGACGGTTTCAAGGCCAAGGTACTGGGCGCGGTGGCGGCGGCGCAGCATGTCCATCTGCTGGCCGAACATTACGGCGTGTGCGTGGTGCTGCACACCGATCATGCCAACAAGGGCCTGATTCCTTGGGTCGAGGCGCTGCTGAGCCACGGCGAGGCGTTCTACAAACAGCACGACAAGCCGCTGTTCAGTTCGCACATGCTTGATCTCTCCGAGGACCCGATGGAATTCAATCTGGGCGAGTGCGCGCGGATCCTCAAGCGCATGGCCCCGTTGTCGATGAGCTTGGAGATCGAGCTGGGCGTGACCGGCGGCGAAGAGGACGGCATCGGCGGCGAGCATGACGAAAACGCCGACAACTCCCATCTCTACACCCAGCCGGAAGACGTCTTGCAGGCTTACGAAAAACTATCCCCGATCGGCCATTTCTCGGTCGCCGCTTCGTTTGGCAACGTGCATGGCGTGTACAAGCCCGGCAACGTGCAGCTGCGTCCGGAAATCCTCAAGAACTCGCAGGCGTTGATCGAAGAGCGGCACAAAACCGCCGCCAAGCCGTTGAACCTGGTGTTCCACGGCGGGTCCGGCTCCGAAAAGGAGAAGATCAGCGAAGCGGTCAGTTACGGGGTGTTCAAGATGAACATCGACACCGACCTGCAATTCGCCTACTCCGAAGCGATCGGCAAGTTTGTCAGCGAGAATCCCAAGGCTTTCCTCTATCAGACCGATCCGGAAACCGACAAGCCGTACAAGAAGTTCTACGACCCGCGCAAATATCTGCGTCTGGCGGAGGAGAACATGGTGGCGCGCTTGAACGAGGCGTTCGTGGATCTCGGATCCAAGGGCAAGTCGCTGGCCGCGTGAGCGCGGCGTCGACCGGCCGCTCCTGGAGGTCGCCGGAGGCGGCGGCCGGGCGTGCCTTTTTGATGTAAAACCTCAGGGCTTGCTGATGACCGGCAAGCCCTTTCCATTTTGCGGAATCGTTGGGAGGCGGTCATAATCCCAGATCTTCCAAACACCCACAACATCAAATAGGGCGTGAATGACGACCATGCAAGAACTCAATCCCTATTTCAACCAGATTAGCGACTTGCGGGGGCGCTGCGCGTCCCTGAGGGGGTATCTTTGACTTCGAGGCCAAGCGTGAGCGACTGGATGAAGTCAATCGGGAATTGCAGGAACCGGATATCTGGAACAACCCGGAGCGGGCGCAGGCGCTCGGCAAGGAACGCGCGCAACTGGAAGCCGTGGTCGACCGGCTGGAAAGTCTCGACCGGGGTTTGAGCGAAGTCGCCGAACTGCTGACTCTGGCCGGCGAGGAGGGCGACGAGGCGGCGGTGACCGAGGTGGTGAGGGATTTGGCGGATCACGACCGGGTGGTGGTCGCTCTGGAGTTCCAGCGGATGTTCTCCGGCGAACTGGACCCCTGCAACGCTTTCGTCGACATCCAGGCCGGTTCCGGCGGCACCGAGGCCCAGGACTGGGCCGAGATGCTGTTGCGCATGTACTTGCGCTGGGGCGAGCGCCGCAGCTTCAAAACCGAACTTTTGGAAGCGTCGCCCGGCGAAGTGGCCGGCATCAAAAGCGCCAGCGTGCGCTTCGAGGGCGACTACGCCTACGGCTGGTTGCGGACCGAGACCGGCGTACATCGTCTGGTGCGCAAATCACCGTTCGATTCCGGCAACCGGCGGCATACCTCGTTCGCAGCGGTGTTCGTGGCCCCGGAAGTGGACGATAGTATCCAAGTGGACATCAACCCGGCGGATTTACGGGTGGACGTGTACCGCGCCTCCGGAGCGGGCGGCCAGCACGTCAACCGCACCGAATCGGCGATTCGGATCACTCACCTGCCGACCAATACCGTGGTGCAGTGCCAGAACGACCGTTCCCAGCATAAGAACCGCGCCACCGCCATGAAGCAACTCAAGGCCAAACTCTACGAGTTGGAGTTGCAAAAGCGCAACGCCAAGGCGCAGGCGCTGGAAGACACCAAGGCCGACATCGGTTGGGGCAGCCAGATCCGCTCCTACGTCCTCGATCAGTCGCGCATCAAGGATTTGCGCACCGGCGTCGAAACCGGCAATACCCAGCCCGTGCTGGATGGCGATCTCGATGCGTTCATCGAGGCCAGTCTAAAGAGCGGGTTGTAAGTCATGGGCCGCTGAGTTCGCTGGAATTGAATCGTGCCACACCCTACACCTGGTAAATGACCGAGGAGCGACACCATGGATTCCCTCGAAGACCTCCTCGACGAAAATAAGCTGATCGCGCTGCGCCGCCAAAAGCTGCATGAGCTACGCCAGCGCGGCAACGCCTATCCTGTCGACTTCCGCCGCGATGCGCTGGCGGCGGAGCTTCACGCCGCGCATGGCGATAAGGACAACGCCGTGCTGGACGCCGAGATCCACCGGGTACGGGTCGCCGGGCGGATGCTGGCCAAGCGGATCATGGGTAAGGCCAGCTTCGCCCGCCTGCGTGACATGTCCGGCGACCTTCAACTGTTCGTCCAGAAGAGCGCCTTGCCGGAGGGGCTGTACGAGGATTTCAAAGGCTGGGATTTGGGGGACATCCTGGGCGCCGAGGGGACGGTGTTCAAGACCAAAACCGGCGAATTATCGGTCAAGGTCGATACGTTGCGGTTGCTGACCAAGTCGCTACGCCCCCTGCCGGAGAAATTTCACGGCCTGGCCGACCAGGAGACCCGCTACCGCCAGCGTTATGTGGACCTGATCGTGCATGAGTCCACCCGCGCCATCTTTTGGTTGCGTTCGGCCATGATCACCCACATTCGTGAGTTTTTTGGTCGGCGGGGATTTCTGGAAGTTGAGACGCCGATGATGCAACCGATTCCCGGCGGCGCGGCGGCGCGGCCGTTCGTCACTCACCACAATGCGCTGGACATGCAACTATACCTGCGCATCGCCCCCGAGCTTTACCTGAAGCGACTGGTGGTGGGCGGTTTCGAAAAGGTCTATGAGATCAACCGCAGTTTCCGTAACGAAGGCTTGTCCACCCGCCACAACCCCGAATTCACCATGCTGGAGTTCTACCAGGCCTATGCGGACTACCGCGACCTGATGGACTTGACCGAGGAACTGCTGCGCGGTATGGCTAGGGCGTTGTTGGGACAGTGTCGCTTGTATTATCAAGGCGAGAGTTTCGACCTTGGCCAACCCTTCCAGCGATTGACGGTGCGCGAGGCGATCCTGCGCTTCAATCTGGCCATCGACGCCGCGCAACTGGATGATCTGAACGGCGCCCGAGGCATTGCCGAGGGGTTGGGGTTGAAAGTCCAGCCGAGTCATGGCCTGGGCCGGGTGCAACTGGACATTTTCGAGCAGACGGTCGAACACCAGTTGCGCGACCCGACCTTCATCACCGCGTATCCGACCGAAGTCTCGCCGTTGGCTCGCCGCAACGATGTGGATTCAAGCATTACCGACCGTTTTGAGTTGTTCGTGGGCGGGCGGGAAATCGCCAACGGTTTTTCAGAGTTGAACGACCCCGAGGATCAAGCCGAACGCTTTCGCGCGCAGGCGGAAGCGAAAGCCGCCGGCGACCACGAGGCGATGCACTACGACGCCGACTACATTCGGGCGCTGGAATATGGCTTGCCGCCGACGGCGGGGGAGGGTATCGGCATCGACCGGCTGGTGATGTTGTTCGCCGATGCGCCTTCCATCCGCGACGTGTTGCTGTTCCCGCACCTGCGGCCGGAGTGATCGGAAACCACGCCTCGCAGGGCAGAGGGGGTTACCTCCCGCGCGATGCCCGGCGATATCTCCACCACACCCCCACAGATTGACGCCCAGCCATGACCCGGTGATCCCCAGCGCCAGCGCCGCCGGATAGGTCAGGACGGCGGGATAGACGGCGGCGGCCAGCAACCACGACGGGTAGGGCGGGGTGATCTGTGACATCGGTACGACTTGGTTGCCGCTGGCCTCTTCGAAGGCGGGAAACAGAATGATCTTCCTTGGGATTACCAAGACCGTGGAATCGCCTGTTTGGTGAACGCCACAGCCAGCATGTACAGGAAGACCCCGATGGCGGCGCCCCAAGCGAGGGCGCGGGTTCCGTCGCTCCGGGCGAACCGGAACGCCAGCATGCCCAGGGCGATGTAGAGCAACAGGGCGACCAGCTTGGCCAGCAGCCAGGGCTGTAGGTACTCGTGCATGCGCCAGACCCACGCCAGCCACAGGCCCGTGAGCAGCAACCCGGTATCCACCAGATGGGGCGCCACCCGCGCGAACCGCCGCTTGACCCAAGGAGAGTGGCGCAGATGCAGGACGCCGCGCGTCACGAATCCGGCCAGGGACAGGAAAGCCAGGGAAAAGTGGAGGGTTTTGATCGTTGAGTACATCGAAGGGACCGTTATTGATGCAGGGTATTCGTTTTTTCCCTTCCTCGTTCCTTCCCTTCCACCGCCAGGACTCACAATCGCCGGATAATCTCGTCCGCCATCTGTTGGGTGGTCAGTTTCCCGCCGAGGTCGGCGGTGCGGGCCCCGGCGGTGATGGTTTCGTCGACGGCCCGTTCGATGGCGGCGGCTTCCGTCTCCAGTCCCAGCGAGTGGCGCAGCAGCATGGCGGTGGACAGAATCATGCCGATCGGATTGGCGATGCCCTGGCCAGCGATATCGGGGGCCGAGCCGTGAATCGGTTCGTACAAGCCGACTCGGCCTTCCCCCAGACTGGCGGAAGGCAGCATCCCCATCGAACCGGCCAGCACCGAAGCCTCGTCGGTGAGGATGTCGCCGAACATGTTCTCGGTGACCACCACATCCATCCCGGCGGGACCGGTGATCAGGCGCATGGCGGCGGTATCCACCAAGACATGCTCCAAGGCCACCTCCGGGTTCGCCGCGCCGACCCGCACCGCGATCTGTCGCCACAGCCGCGAGGATTCCAGCACGTTGGCCTTGTCGACGGACGTGACCTTGCGCTTGCGGCCTTTGGCCAGAGCGAACGCCAGATCCATCACGCGGCGGATTTCGTAATCGTAGTATTCCAGGGTATCGACGGCGCGCTCGCGGCCGTCCTTCACGTCGCGGCCCTTCGGCCAGCCGAAATACAGGCCGCCAGTCAATTCGCGAATGACCAGAATATCCACGCCCTGGAGTTTTTCCGGCTTGAGCGGCGAGGAATCGATCAGCGCCGGATGCACCTTGACCGGGCGCAGGTTGGCGAACACGCCCAGCCCCTTGCGCAGGGCCAGTAGTCCGCGCTCGGGGCGATCCCTGGCGTTCGGGTCGTCCCACTTCGGCCCGCCCACCGCGCCCAGCAGCACCGCATCCGCCGCCTGGCAATCGGCCAGGGTTTCATCGGTCAGCGACGAGCCGAACCGATCGATGGAGCAACCGCCCATCAGGCGTTCCTGGTAGACCCACTCGTGAGCGAATTTCCCGGCGATCGCATCCAGCACGCGGACGGCCGCGCCGACCACTTCCGGACCGATGCCGTCGCCGGGGAGTAAGACGATGTTGGCTTTCATGACTGTTCCATAATCCTTGACTATTTCAATGCGCCACCGACAACCCGTACTCGATTGCGTCAACCAGCGCCTGCCAGGAGGCTTCGATGATGTTGGCGCTGGCGCCGACGGTGCTCCACAGCCGGGTGGTGTTGCGGGTGTCGATCAAGACGCGAGTGATGGCCTCTGTCCCGTCCTGGCCATCCAGAATCCGCACCTTGTAATCGGCCAGATGGAAGGTGGCGATTTCCGGGTAGTGTCCCAGCAACGCCTTGCGCAGGGCGATATCGAGCGCGTTCACGGGACCCTTGCCCTCGGCGGCGGTATGGAGCACCTCGTCGCCCACCTTCACCTTGACCATGGCCTCGGCGAAAATGCCCCGGCCCTGGCGATGCTCGACGTTGACCAGGAAATCCACCAACTCGAACGGCGGTTTATAACCCGGCTGCTGGCGCTTGAGCATCATGGCGACCGACGCTTCGGCGGCTTCGAAGGAAAAGCCGCGCGCTTCCAATTCCTTCACGTCGTTGAGCACGCCCACCACGTCCGCGCCGCCGCCGACATCGACGCCGTGTTCCTCGGCCTTGCTGAGGATGTTCGCCCGTCCCGACAGGGCGGAGACCACCACCCGCATCTTGTTGCCCACTCGCTCCGGCGCCACGTGCTGGTACGACTGCTCCGAGCGGCGCATGGCCGCCACATGCACGCCGCCCTTGTGGGCGAACGCGCTCTTGCCGACGTAAGGCAGGTGGTCGTTGGGGGTGAGGTTGGCGACTTCATCGACCACGTGCGACAGCTCGTAGAGTTTGTGCAAGCGGCCTTCCGGCAGGCATTGGCGGCCCATCTTGAGTTCCAGATTGGCCATGATCGAGCACAGGTTGGCGTTGCCGCAGCGCTCGCCCACGCCGTTAATGGTGCCCTGGACTTGACTGGCGCCTTCGCGCACCGCCAGCAGCGCGTTGACGACCGCGCACTCGCCGTCGTTGTGGGTGTGGATGCCGAAGGGGTGCTGGATCGATTCCTTCATCTCGCGGATGATTTTCTCCACCTCCCAGGGCATGGCGCCGCCGTTGGTGTCGCACAGCACGACCGTCTCGGCCCCGCCGCGAATGGCGGCCTCGAGCGTTTCCAGCGCGTAGCGCGGATCGGCCTGGTAGCCGTCGAAAAAATGCTCGGCGTCGTAAATGACCCGGCGACCCGCGGCGCGGAGGTAGGCCACCGACTGCTCGATGATCCGCAGGTTGTCGTCCAGCGTGGTTTGCAGCACGTCGGTGACGTGCAGGGTCCAGGTTTTACCAAAGATCGTGCAGACCGGCGTCCGCGCCTCCAGCAGTGCCCGGAGGTTGGCGTCGTCCTCCGGTCCGCCCTTGACCCGACAGGTGGAGCCAAAGGCGGCAATCGCCGCGGTTCGCCACTCCAGATCGCGAGCGCGCGCGAAAAACTCGGCGTCCCTGGGATTGGAGCCGGGCCAGCCGCCTTCGATGAAGGCCACGCCCAAATCGTCCAAGCGCTGGGCCACGCGGATTTTGTCGTGACCCGACAGGGTAAAACCTTCGCCTTGAGTCCCGTCGCGCAGGGTGGTGTCGTAAATCTGAACGAATGACATGGGGTTATCTTCGCGCTTCAAACGCCGCGATGTCCTTCTCAAAGCTCAGGATGTAGCCCAACTCATCGACGCCGTTGAGGAGACAGGTTTTATTAAACAGGTCGATGGGGAACGTGACCGACCTGCCGGGAAAGGACAGCGTCTGGGTTGCCAGGTCGATGGTCAGTTCGGCGGCGGGATTGTCCCGAGCCATCGCCAACAGTTTTTCATGAGTTGGCGCGTCCACGATGATGGGCAGCAGGCCATTCTTGAGCGCATTGTTGCGAAAAATGTCGGCGAACGAGGTGCTGATCACCGCCTGGAAGCCGAATCCCGCCAGCGCCCAGGGTGCGTGCTCGCGGGACGAACCGCAGCCGAAATTGTCTCCCGCCAACAGGATTTGGCAACCCGCCGCCTGGGGCTGGTTGAGCGGGAAGTCGGACTTGGGCGAACCATCCTTGTGATAACGCCAGTCGGCGAACAGGTTATCGCCCATGCCCTGCTTGTCGGTCGCCTTCAAGAAACGGGCCGGGATAATCTGGTCGGTGTCGATGTCGTTGACCGGCAGCGCCACCGCGCGGGAGGTGAGGGAGGTAAATTGAGCCATCTTACCGGTCTCCTGCCACGGTGCGGGGGTCGGCCACGGCGCCGGCCAGCGCGCTGGCGGCGGCGGTTAGCGGCGACGTGAGGAAGGTGCGCCCGCCCTGACCCTGGCGACCTTCGAAATTGCGGTTGCTGGTGCTGACGGCGTACTGACCGGGCTGAAGTTGGTCGCCATTCATGGCGATGCACATGCTGCATCCCGGTTCGCGCCATTCCGCGCCCGCCGCCTTAAACACGCGATCCAGTCCCTCGGCTTCCGCCTGTTTCTTGATCGCCTGCGAACCGGGGACCACCATGACCCGCACGTCGGTCGCGACCTTGCGGCCCTTGAGCAGCGAGGCCGCTTCGCGCAGGTCGGAGATGCGCGAGTTGGTGCAACTGCCGATAAAAACCACATCGATTTTCTGGCCCAGCAGAGCCTGACCGGGCTGGAGGCCCATGTAGCGCAGCGCCTTGTCGAGCGCGGCTTTCTGGTTGGCGTCGCTCAAGTTGGCCGGGTCGGGAACCCGCCCGGTGATGTTGACGCCCATGCCGGGATTGGTGCCGTAGGTGATCATCGGTTCGAGCGTGGCGGCGTCCAGGGTGACGGCATGGTCGTAGGCCGCGCCCGCATCGCTGGCGAAGGTTCTCCAACGAGCGACGGCTTGATCCCATGCCGCGCACTTGGGCGCGTGTTCGCGGCCCTGGAGATAGTCAAAAGTGATGTCGTCGGGCGCGATCATGCCCGCCCGCGCCCCGCCTTCGATGGACATGTTGCAGACGGTCATCCGCTGCTCCATCGTCAACCCACGGATGGCCGAACCGGTGTATTCAAAGACATACCCCGTCCCACCGCCCACGCCGATTTTCGCGATCAGCGCCAGGATGATGTCCTTGGCGGAAACGCCAGCCGAGAGCATCCCCTCCACCCGAACTTCACAGGTCCGGGGCTTGTTCTGGAGCAGGCACTGCGTGGCGAGAACGTGCTCGACTTCGCTGGTGCCGATCCCGAAGGCCAGCGCGCCGAACGCGCCGTGGGTGGCGGTGTGACTGTCGCCGCAGACGATGGTCATGCCGGGCTGCGTCAGACCCAGTTCCGGGCCGATGACGTGGACGATGCCGCGATGGGGGCTGGCCATGCCGTGCAGGGTGATGCCGAACTCGGCGGCGTTGGCTTCCATCTGGCGGATTTGCGCGGCGGCCAGGGGGTCGGCGATCGGCACGTCGAGCGGCGTGGTCGGGATGGAGTGGTCCATCGTGGCGACGGTGCGCTCGGGGCGACGGATTTTCAAGCCGCGCTGGCGCAGGCCGGTAAATGCCTGGGGTGAGGTCACTTCGTGGACGAGATGCAGGTCGATATACAGGATGGCCGGAGCATCGGGTTGTTCGGCGACAACATGCGACTCCCAGACTTTTTCAAAGAGTGTTTTTGACATGATCGGTCGGCGATAATGGCGTGAATTTTAATTTCCAACAGGATGTTGGAGATGATGACGAGGGCGTCGACAGTCTTTTGGGAGGCATCCGTCGCGCCGGCGCCCATGGCGGCGTGCATACGGATTTTCCCATGGTTTCCGCAATAAGGATAGCCGGCGATTTTGGCCGGCTATCGCTGGCGAAAGGAATAGCCGCGCTGTTTTTGGAGCATAGCCATCTTTCCCGCCTGATCGAGCCTGGCCAACTGCAAGGGAGGAGCGCTCGCTTCGCCGCTATTGCTATGGTATACGCAGATGAATCACTGAAACCGCAGTATAGTGACTATATAAAGGCAAATGCTCCATGGACCTCACCATCGTCGGCTTGGCCCCGCGCGCCGAGGGCATCGGCCGGGCGGGGCATCTGGTCCAGCGGACCTTGTGGCGGTGAGGGTGATTTTGTTGGGAGGACTGATCCTTGCTTGAACACGGCGGCGCGTTGCGCGCGGCGACGGCCCGTTACGGGATTCCGCTCGGCGACTGGCTGGATCTGTCCACCGGCATCAACCCCCAAGGCTGGCCGGTTCCCGCCGTCCCCGCCGAAGTCTGGCGGCGATTGCCGGAAGTCGAGGACGGTCTGGAAAGCGCGGCGGCGGCTTATTACGGCACGCCGTCGCTGTTGCCGGTGGCGGGCACCCAGGCGGCGATCCAGGCGCTGCCCCTGATCCGCGCGCCCGGCCGGGTCGGGGTGTTGCATCCCAGCTACGCCGAACATGCCCACGCCTGGCGGCGGGCCGGGCATCGGGTGGAACGGTTGGCCGTCGCGCATCTGGGCGCGGCCGTGGCCGGGCTGGACGTGCTGGTATTGGTCCAGCCCAATAATCCGACCGGCGTGCGTTTTTCGCTAGAATCGCTGCTGGACTGGCAGGCGCGGCTGGCGGCGCGAGGTGGCTGGCTGGTGGTGGATGAGGCGTTCGTGGATGCCACACCGGCGGATAGCTTGGCCGGTCAGGTCGGCTTGCCGGGCCTGATCGTCCTGCGCTCGTTCGGCAAATTCTTTGGACTGGCGGGCGCCCGGGTCGGGTTCGTGCTGGCGGAGCTGGCATTGCTGGAGCGGTTGCGGGAGTCGCTCGGACCCTGGACGGTCAGTGGCCCCGGC
>DAIRDI010000082.1:0-7816 GCA_036796235.1 Candidatus Competibacteraceae bacterium
CGACCTGGTGGGCTTCGTCAACGGCCTGCCCTGGGTGGTGATCGAGCTCAAGAAACCGGGCGTGCCGGCGCGTGCGGCCTTCGACGAGAACCTCACCCACTACAAGCACGAGATCCCCCAGCTTTTCTGGTTCAACGCCCTGCTGATCGCCAGCAACGGCGCCGAAAGCCGCGTCGGCTCGCTCACCGCCGACTGGGAGCGGTTCTTCGAGTGGAAGCGTATCGAGCGCGAGGACGAGCCGCGCCGGGTGTCGCTGGAGGTGATGCTGCGCGGCGTCTGCGACCGCACCCGCCTGCTCGACTTGGTCGAGAATTTCACGCTGTTCTCCGAGCACAAAGCCGGGTTGGTCAAGATCATCGGTCAGAACCATCAGTTCCTCGGCGTGAACAATGCTATCGCCTCGATGATGGAGGCCCGCGCGCTGGGCCACGGGCGCGGCGGCGTGTTCTGGCAGACGCAGGGCAGCGGCAAGAGCTTCTCGATGGTGTTCTTCGCGCAGAAGGTGCTAAGAAAGCTCTCCGGCAACTGGACCTTTGTGATCGTCACCGACCGCGTTGAATTGGACGATCAGATCGCCAAGACCTTCAAGGCGACGGGGGCCGTCTCGCAGGCCGAGGGCGACGCCTGCCATGCGGTCAGCTCCGCCCACCTACGCGAACTGCTGCGTGGCAACCACCGCTACGTCTTCACGCTGATCCACAAATTCCAGACGCCGGAACTGCTGTGCGACCGCGCCGACGTGATCGTGCTGACCGACGAGGCGCACCGCAGCCAGTACGACACCTTGGCGCTCAACATGCGCGCCGCCTTGCCCAAGGCGATGTTCCTGGCCTTTACCGGCACACCGCTGATCGCGGGCGAGGAGCGCACCAAGGAAGTTTTCGGCGACTACGTGTCGATTTACGACTTCCAGCAATCGATTGAAGACGGCGCCACCGTGCCGCTGTTCTACGAGAACCGCACGCCGGAATTGCAGCTCGTCAATCCCGACCTGAACGAAGACATCTACCGACTGATCGAGGACGCCGACCTCGACGCCGATCAAGAGGTCAAGTTGGAAAAGGTGCTGGGGCGGCAATACCACCTGATCACCCGCGACGACCGGCTGGAAACCGTGGCGCAGGACATCGTGCGGCACTTCCTCGGCCGGGGCTTCGCGGGCAAGGCGATGGTAGTGTCCATCGACAAGGCCACGGCATTGCGGATGCACGACAAGGTGAAGGTGCATTGGGCAGCGGAAATCGAACGGGTGCAGAAGGAACTTGGCGATCTGGCCTACCAGCCCGGCGGCGAGATGACCATTGAACAGGCGCGGCGCGACCTGCGCATGGCCGAGCTGAAGCAACGGCTGGACGTACTGACCAGCACCGACATGGCGGTGATCGTCTCGCCCGGTCAGAACGAAATCCAGCAGATGCAGAAGCTGGGTCTCGACATCGAGCCGCACCGCAAGCGCATGAACCTATCGCCTACCACTGGGCAGCCGGGGCTGGACGAGAAGTTCAAGGACGCCGAAGACCCGCTGCGCCTGGTTTTCGTCTGCGCCATGTGGCTGACCGGCTTCGACGCACCGAGCTGCTCGACGGTGTATCTCGACAAGCCGATGCGCAACCACACGCTGATGCAAACCATCGCCCGCGCCAACCGCGTCTTCCCCGGCAAGCACAGCGGCGTGATCGTCGATTACGCCAACGTCTTCGCCTCATGAGAGCTACCCGGAGCGGAATGCGGGGGTGTATGCCCGAGCGGTCTGTGTATCCGGTTTTCAACCAGCGCTCGATCAATGCTGATTTTTTACGTGGCCCTCTTCCCAAATGCATTGTAACCACTTGTGATTTCGAGGAGTTTGAGCGAAAGTCTCGTCTGACGAGATTGCGACGGCAAGGCTTGTACAGAACGATGATTCTTCGGCAATGGTTCGGAGTGATTTTCCCGCACCCATGATGTGGAGAGGGGTGCGTGAACGGGAGGGTTGACTATGGCCGATCTTGAAGCCCGAGCGGCGGCGCGCCAGCATACCGCGCGGTTGCTCAAGATGTTGCGGGGCTACGGACCGGCGTCCGAACCGGAACCGGCGACCGCCGCGCCCAAACCGACAGCGGTCGCCGAGATGGCTCCCGCCTATGCCCGGCTGCTGGAAGGCGTACCGAATCAGTCGATTCCCGCCGTGCGTCCGCCGCCGTCGCCATCGCCCGCCGCTACACGCCCACCGCTGCCTCAGAAGATTTCGCCGGCGGCGCCCATGGCCACCGTCGGCGAAACCTTGCGCCGCCAGAAGGGCGTACTGGGGCAGTTGGTGGCCCAAGCCGACCAGTTGGCGCAATCCAGCCAGCTTTTTCTCGCCTACCTGCCGCCGCATCTCCGCGGTCATGCGACCTTGGTCCGCATGGATCGAGAGGGCTGGGAGGTGCAGACCGATTCGGCCAGTTGGGCGACCCGGCTCCGTTATGCGCTGCACAGCACCCGGCAGGCGTTGGGACAGCACTTGGAGATCGAGTTGCCCAAGCCGCGCATTCGGATCGTGCCCGCCGCCGCCCCGCCGCCCCGCCGGCCCCCGCTGACCCTGACCGAGCACAACGCCCGGCTGCTGGAAGCCACCGCCCACAATCTGGGGGACACGCGATTGAGCGCGGCCCTGCGGCGGTTGGCGGAACATACCCGGCCACGCCAGGCTCCGTGAAAGGCCGTCTGAAAGGCCATTCGATCCCAAAGATGGCGGAACTGGCCTGACGAACCGCAACGACTGTCACCACGAACCACCTCATGGCGCTCTTCACCCATCAGAGCAACCGTCTGGAAATCCTGGCCGACCGGCTGGCCGAACTCTTGAGCCAACCGTTGCGCTCGCCGCTGGCGCGGGACGTGGTCGTGGCGCAAAGCACCGGCATGGCCCGCTGGCTGGCGCTGCGGCTGGCCGACCGGCTGGGCGTCTGCGCCAACCTGAGCGTCCAGTTTCCCGCGACCTTTCTCTGGGAGATGGCCCGCGCGGTGTTGCGCGCTCTGCCGCCGACCTCGACCTTCGACAAACCGGTGCTGCACTGGCGGCTCATGGCTTTGTTGCGGGAGGTGGACGAGTCGCCCTGCTTCGCGCCGGTGCGCGCCTATCTCGGCGACGGCCACGACGACTTCCGCCGCCACGAACTGGCCTCCCACGTCGCTGACTGCTTCGACCAGTATCTGGTTTATCGGCCGGACTGGATCAAAAAATGGGAAGCGGGTCAGGAGGATCACTGGCAGGCGGAACTGTGGCGCCGGCTGGCGCGCGGCGGCGAGACGCACCGGGTGCGGGTGCAGGAGCAGTTCCGCGCGGCGCTGGCGCGCGGCGCCGTCGAACCGGGCCGCTTGCCGGAACGGATCAGCATGATCGGCGTGGCCGCGCTGCCGCCGTTGTATCTGGAATTATTGGCCGGGTTGGCGCGGCACATCGACGTTCATGTCTTGATCCTCAATCCCTGTCAGCTCTATTGGGGCGACATCCGGGCCGAGCGCGATCTGGCCCGCCTGGGCGAGGAAATCGACCCGGAGGAAGCCTATCTGACGGTGGGCAATCCATTGCTGGCTTCCCTCGGCAAGCAGGGGCGGGATTTCATCGATCTGTTGCAGGACTATCCGCGCGTCGAGTGGGATGGATTCGTGGAGCCGGACGGGGACGACCTGCTGCACGGCCTGCAAGCCGATATCCTGCATTTGCGGGAGCGGGGCGAGGGGACCGAACATCCGCCGCTGCCGTTGCGACCGGACGACCGCTCCATTCAGGTCCACGTCTGCCACGGCCCGATGCGTGAGGTCGAGGTGCTGCACGATCGGTTGCTCGCGCTGTTCGAGACGCGGCGCGACCTGCGGCCCGCGGATGTGATCGTGATGGCGCCCGACCTGGAGACTTACGGCCCGTTGCTCGAAGCGGTGTTCGACAGCGTCCCGGCCGAGCGGCGGATTCCGTTCGCCGTCGCCGATCAGGGCATCGCGGTCGAGTCTCCCTTGGTCGAAGTGTTTTTCGAACTGCTGGATCTGGGCGGCGGCCGGTTCGACGCCCAGCAGGTGTTGGGCTTGCTGGAGCCGCCGGCGGTGCGGCGGCGGTTCGCTTTGGACGAGGCGGATCTGGAGCGGATTCAGCACTGGGTGCGCGAGGTCGGCATCCGCTGGGGGATCGACGCCGAGGCGAAAGCGCACTGGGATCTGCCGGCCACCGCCGAACACACCTGGCGGGCGGGCCTGGACCGGTTGCTGCTCGGTTACGCGCTGCCGGGGCACGGTCGGGATTTGTACGTCGGGATTTTGCCCTACGACGAGGTGGAAGGCGGCGAGGCTCAGGCGCTGGGCGGCTTGCAAAGTTTCGCCGAGGCGCTGTTCGGTCTGGACGCCTGCTGGCGGGAACGCCGACCGCTGGCGGAATGGGCGACGGCGCTCGCCGCGATGCTCGATCAGTTTTTCGACCCCCGGGAGCGCGAGGAGAACGAGCTGCAACTGATTCGGGACGCGCTCGATACGCTGCGCGCGAACGCCGCGCTGGCGAACTTCGCCGAGCCGGTGGCGCTGGAGGTGGTGAAGTCGGCGCTGCGCACCCAACTGAACGCCGCCGAGAGCGGGGTGGGGCGGTTTCTGAGCGGCGGCGTGACCTGTTGCGCCATGGTGCCGATGCGCAGCATCCCGTTTTCGGTGGTGTGTCTGATCGGAATGAACGACGACGCCTATCCGCGCGCGCACCGCCCGGTCGATTTCGATCTGATGGCGTCCCGATTCCGGCGCGGCGACCGCTCCCGCCGCCAGGACGACCGGTATTTATTCCTGGAAACCCTGCTGTCGGCGCGACACTGCCTGTATCTCAGTTACGTCGGCCAAAGCATCCGCGACAACAGTCCCCTGCCGCCCTCGGTGCTGGTCGGCGAACTGCTGGATGCCGTGGATCGGGGTTTTTACCGCCCGGACGGCGGCCGACCCCGCGAACAGTTGCTGACGCGCCATCCCCTGCAAGCATTCAGCCGCCGCTATTTTGGTGGCGATCCGCGCCTGTTCAGCTATGCCCGGGAGTGGGTTGAAGCCAGTCGCCACGCCGGGCGCGGCGAACGGGACCCCGCGCCGCTGCTGGGCGCGGAACTGCCGGAGCCGGAACCGGCGTTGCGGACGGTGACCTTGGAGAGTCTGGTGCGGTTCTTCAAGAACCCTACCCGGTGGTTGTTGCGGGAGCGGCTAGGGATTCGGCCCGAGGCGGATGAGGAGGCGCTGGATACCCGCGAGCCGTTCGTGCTCGACGGGCTGGCGAATCATGGCCTGTTGCAACAAATGCTGGAATTGCACCGGGACGGGCGGCCGATGACCCAAATCGAGGCGGTGGCGCGGGCCGGCGGCGCGCTGCCGCACGGCCAGGTCGGGGAATGCGTGTTCGGTGGGGCGCGGGACCGGGTGACGCGCTTCGCCGGGCGGTTGGGGCGGGTGCTGCCGCGTCGGGAAACCGAGCCGCTGGAACTTGATCTGGCGCTGGGCGAATTCCGACTGATCGGGCGGGTCACCGGCCTGACCGCGACCGGCTGGGTCGGTTATCGGCTGGCCAGCATGAAGGCCGGCGACTATCTGAACCTGTGGCTGCATCATCTGGCCATCAACGCCGCGGCGCCAGCGAGCGCGGCGTCGTCCAGTCACTGGGTGGCGGAAGACCGGGACGTGCTGCTGGAACCGATCGCGGACCCGGCGGCGCATCTGGCGGCGCTGCTGGATCTGTACTGGCAAGGGACGCGGCGCGTGCTGCATTTCTTCCCCAAGAGCGCGCTGACCTATGTGGAGAAACTGCGCGCGGGCAAGAGCGAAGACGAAGCGTTACGGGCGGCCCGCCGGATTTGGGAAGGCGATGATTTTCAAACGACGCCGCCGGAATCGATGGATGTTTATTATCAACTGGCGTTCCGGGACACCGATCCGCTGGATGTGGAATTCACGGCGGTCGCGGCGACCGTGTTCGCGCCAATGTTCGAGCAAGCGCGGCGGGAGGTCGGGTAGGGGTCGCAGTCGGAAGTCGTCCTGCTGGACATTTCCTCATGCTCGCGTTCAGACTTTGCAAGTCCTTTTCTGGCAAACCGACGGAACCCGAACCCATGAAAATTGAAACGATCGCCATTCACGGCGGCTATCAGCCGGAATCCACCACCAAGGCCGTCGCCGTCCCCATCTACCAGACCACCTCCTACGCGTTCGACGATACCCAGCACGGCGCCGACCTGTTCGATCTGAAAGTGCCGGGCAACATCTACACCCGCATCATGAACCCCACCACCGCCGTCCTGGAACAGCGGGTGGCGGCGATGGAGGGGGGTGTCGGGGCTTTGGGTCTGGCCTCCGGCATGGCGGCGATCACCGCCGGCATCATGACCATCACCGAAGCGGGCGACAACATCGTCACCACCAGCACGCTCTACGGCGGCACCTACAATCTTTTCGCCCATACCCTGCCGCGATTCGGCATCGAAGTGCGCTTCGCCGACTACCGCGACACCGAGGCGCTGGGCCGGCTGATCGATGACAAAACCAAGATGGTTTTTTGCGAATCCATCGGCAATCCGGCGGCCAATGTGGTGGACTTCGGCGCGCTGGCGGCGGTCGCCCACGCCCAGGGTGTGCCGCTGATGGTGGACAACACGGTGCCGACCCCCTATCTGTGTCGGCCGTTCGAGCATGGCGCTGACATCGTGGTCCACGCCCTGACCAAGTACATGGGCGGTCACGGCACCAGCATCGGCGGTGTATTGGTCGATTCGGGCCAATTTCCGTGGGACCAGTACAAAGCCCGCTTCCCCCGCCTGAACGAGCCCGATCCGTCCTATCACGGCGTGGTTTATACCGAAGCGCTGGGACCGGCGGCTTATATCGGCCGGGCGCGGGTCGTGCCGCTGCGCAACATGGGCGCGGCGATTTCACCGTTCAACAGCTTTCTGATCCTGCAAGGGATCGAGACTCTGCCGGTGCGGATGGACCGCCACTGCGAGAACGCTCTCAAGGTCGCCGAGGTGTTACGCGACCACCCCCAAACCGAATGGGTTAAGTATCCGGCGCTGCCCGAAAGCCCGGAGAAGCCGTTGGTGGACAGGTACATGGGCGGGCGAGGTTCCAGCATCCTCAGCTTTGGCATCAAGGGGGGGCGCGAGGCCGGCGCCAGGTTCATCGACGCGCTGCAACTGGTCACCCGCTTGGTCAACATCGGCGACGCCAAATCTCTGGCCTGCCACCCGGCGACCACTACGCACCGGCAACTGTCGCCGGCGGAACTGGCTCGGGCGGGGGTCAGCGAGGATCTGGTGCGCTTGTCGATCGGCATCGAGCACATCGACGACATCCTCGCCGATCTGGCGCAGGCGCTGGAAGCGGCGCGTTGAATGGTCATGAAACGGGAATTGTTGCGCCTTCTGCAAAGCCAGTTACGCGGTCAACTCAGTCGAACCCGCCGCCGCCGGAATCGTTCGTTCTGGGCGATCGGTGGGCTGATGTTGGCTATCGTCGCCGTCAGTTATCTTCTGCACGAACCCAAGGCGCCGTTGTCCGCGTTCCCCAAGGGGGCGGAACTGTCCTGCACCATCCAATCGATTTATGACGGCGATACCGTCACCGCCCGTTGTCCCAGCGGCCAGGTGAAGGTACGGATGTTCGGCATCGATGCGCCGGAAATGAAGCAGGAACCGTGGGGCGCGCGTTCGCGCGATGTGCTGCGCGGCTTGGCGCCCGGCCGCGATCCGGTGCGGTTGCGGGTGATGGATCAGGATCGCTACGGTCGGGTCGTGGCGAAGGTTATGGTCGGCGAGTTCGATGCCGGCCTCGAACTGGTGCGGCAGGG
>DAIRDI010000082.1:7916-11194 GCA_036796235.1 Candidatus Competibacteraceae bacterium
CCGCTGTCGTAAACCTGCTCTAACCTTGCGTTCCAAATGGAGAAAGAGCGCGCGCCGAAGGCGTAGATGTCTTTGTAGCATTTGCCGTCCTCGCGCAGACCATTCACGGTAGTCACCGTGAGGCGGCCCATGTTGGCATTGTCACGCAAACCATCCAGATCATTGATGCCGTTGTCAGCGGCGAAGAAGTCATTAAAGCGTTCGGCATCGTCGCAGATCAAAAACTCACTGGACAGCGCCCGGAACCGCGATTCCTCGCTGAACCCGTCATAGTCGCGGGCATCGCCCTCGTTGGCGGTGACGATGTAGGTGCGGCCCCGATACTCGTAACTGGCGATGGAATCGGGCTGGTAGATGCCGAGCACTGGCCAGTTGGTAATGTTGATCTTATCGTCCCGGTCGCTGACATCCAGTTCGTTACCGGGGAGCAGGTGGTCCTTGAAGCCCAGGCCATGGATAGTCGTGAACTCGCCGGCCTTGATGTCGAGCACGGCGATGGCGTTGTTCTCTTGCAGCGCTACCCAAGCGGTTTTCGAGTCCTTGGACACGGTGATGTATTCGGGCTCGACATCCTGAGCCACAGAGGCGCCAGGTCCAAAGATGCGCACCGAAGGGTCCAGTTCGGCGTCGTTGAACTTCGTGAAGGTGGCCGTGCGGACGTGGTCTTGGGTCAGCCGGCGAATATTCCGGGGCAAATCGATAATACTGACCGAACCTTCGGGGTCGATGGTGTAGTCATCGTTCGGCTCGCCCTCGTTGGCGACCAATACGCGCTTACCATCCGGCGTGAAGGTCACCATGTCGGGCAGCGCGCCGACCTCGACGGATGCGAGGATTTTGCCATCGGCATTGAAGAAAACCGCTTTGCCTGGATCGGTTTTGGGGTCCGCTTCCACAGCGGCGACGATCAGTCCTTGGTGAACATCCACGCTGTTGACGACACCGCCGACGTCCACGCTGAACAGCAGCGCGGGGGCGGAGGGTTTGCGCGCGTCGAGCACGTCGATCTCGCCGCTCTGCGCGTTGACCACGAACAGCCGCTGAGTCCGAGGATCGTGAGCCACGATCTCGGCGGCCGACTGGTCGAAAATGCCCGTCGCGTAAGTGCCGACGGGCGTGATGCTGATCTCAAAAGGCGATGCTTTGAGGCCGGCCTGAACATTCAAGCTCAGGCTCAGCGCCAAGGCGCAACCCACCATGATTCGACAATGCGGGGTAACAGTCATGAATCGGCTCTCCTGGTTGATGGAAAAGCTGGTCATCATGGCGATTCCGCATGGCGATTTTGTGACCATTTGATGACTGATCGATGATCGGCTTGAATGAATCGGAATCACTGGTTGCCTGTGAATGCTTTTAGAGACTGTATATAAACTAACCGATTGATTGATCGAAACTCCGTAGGGTGCGCATTGCGTATTCCACGACGCCGCGCCAGCCGATATCTCGCCGGCGAGCGGCGGACGTGAGTCCGCTGTTGTTTGCCCTCAACGACTCCGACCGACCGTTGGGGCTTGCGCGACCCCCGTTTGAACTACGTCCACCGATGGCTGATGCTGAGTGTGGCCCCGCCCCGGATCGACTGAAGCCTTGAGGCTATTCGGTTGGGCGCGCTCGGCCTCTTGAGCCTTCTGCCGCAGGGCCTGGACCTCGGGGTGCTGGTAATCCCCGGTCTTTTGCGCGAGTTCCCGCGCTTGTTGCCGGTAGTCCTGCCGGCCGGGTTCGTCCGGGCTGCTCGTGGGACGGGATTCCAGGGTTTTGCGCTCCGGTTCGCGTTCCGTTCGGGCGTTGGCGATCGGTTGACGCTGCCGGTCGCCCTCCTGCTTGCGCTTGAGGTCGGCGGCCAGCGCCTCGGCCCGCGTCCGGTTTTCCGCCTCCAGCCGGCGATCCGGCGGCATCGAATCCAGGGCGCGGTCGATTCGTTGTTCCTGGCGTTGTTGAACATGCTGGATGCCTCGGTTTACCGCGTGCGCCGCCAGCACGAGGCCAACCACTAGGCCATCAACGGCCTGAACGGGTTGATCGAGCCGCTTCGTTTGCGCTGGTACGTTCTGGCCACGCGGGTCGAGCGTGCGGCTCTCCTGTCCTTTGTTGGCGGCGACCACCAGCTTTTCGATGGCGCTGGCGCGAGCCTCGACCGTTCTGGCGCGTTCGTCCTGTCTGCGCTTCAGGTCATCAACGAGCACCTGCGCGCCGCGCTCTTGGGGGTTGGCCAGCGTCTCTTTGGGGGCGGGAGGTTTGTTCGGCGCGCTCGTCGGCTGGCGCTGGCCGTGGGCCTTATCCGCCGCAAGGCGGCGTTGGTTCGCTTCGCGCGCCAGGGTTTCACGGGTTTCATGGAGACGTGCCTGGCGGGCTAGCTCGGCCGACTGCGCCTTGTGTTTCTGCTCCAGCCGCTGTTTTTCCAGCGCCGCCGCCTGCTCCCGCCGGGATTTCGTCATTTCTTCTTGCCGTCGGGTTGCCTCGGCTTGCCGGCGTTGTTCCTGTTCCTGATCGAAGTCGTTCATGGTGCATCTTCTCCGGTGAAATACGGGCTGCATCTCGGATCGTCCAATCTCTCCAGCCGCCATTTTTTTCTGGGCCAGCCCGATCCGCGCGGCCGCCGGACGCTGCGTGCGTCCGGCGGGTGCGAGCGCCGGGTTATCCGCGCCACTGGCCGGCCCGTTCCGCCAGAATCCTGTTTCGGAAGTAAGGCAACAACGCGGCCCGGATGGGCCGATAACCGGCGATGAACACCAGTTGTTCCAGCGGGTCCAGGCTCAGGAGTTCTTCCGAAGTGATGAGCCGCCGACCGACGTAGGACCGCGTCGACGTGTGGCCACTGGACACGCCCTGCGTTGTAGTCTGACCGGTCGAATGGCTCTGTTGCGTTGAATGGCCCCGTTCCCGGAGCTTGTCCCACCAGAAACGGCGCGGCTCGTAGGTCTCGGTGACCGAGCCGCCTTCGGTTTGGGTGGTCGATTCGCCTATCGCCAGGTTTTCACCGTGCGTCTCGGAAAAGGTGCGGGTGGCCACCGTAGTCTGGCCGATCATGTCGGAAACTAATTTCGCTGTCTCCAGATCGCGGATTCCGAAAAAGCTGCGGGTGGTGGCGTTGGCGATCAGCGTCTGCCACGACTGGGCGTAGTGGCGCTGGATTTGGGATAGATCCTGAATAAATAGCCACAGGTAGAGGGCGTACCCCGCGCCGTAGGCCATCATGTCCTCGATCGGTCGCAAGTGGCCGAGCTGCGGAAATTCGTCCAGAAACAGGAACACCGGCTCCCGACATTCGGCATAAC